>DASTVY010000080.1:0-2358 GCA_035758865.1 Sphingomicrobium sp.
CCGTCAGCAGCAATCCAAAGAGTCCGCGCAAGAAACGCATCGGCCACACTTCTTCGCGTGGGCCAAGCCACGCCCGGATCCGCGGCCAGTGGTGCAAGGCGATGATCGAGGTCACCGCCGCAAAACTCATCTGGAAACTTGCGCCTGCCAGTGCTTCCGGCCGGAACAGCAGGACAATGATCGCTCCTACGGCCACTAGCCGCAAACTGATCGCTTCCCTGCCAAGCGCGATCCCCCCAAGGACCAGTAGGGCGGCGATACAGGCTCGAACCGTCGGCACCTGCATTCCCGTCAACATGGTGTACGCAATGCCAGCCAATGCGCCGAAGCCCGCCGCGACCAGTACCAGGTTGAACCGCAGCGCCAGCCTTTCCGACAGCGCCAGCAGCCTAAGCGACAAGACCATTGCCGCTCCTACGACTGCGGCGATGTGGAGGCCGCTCACCGACAGCAAGTGAGCCAGGCCGGAGCGGCGCATCGCCTCCGAGTCGTCCTCGCTGACCGCGGCCTGGTCGCCGGTGGCCAGCGCCGTCGCGATTCCACCCGCGCTACCCGGTAGTTTCTCGCGAATATGGCGGCCCAGCCGATCGCGCAGCATATCCAGCCCACCATTCGTTGCTGGCTCCACCATCATCGCCGGGCCAATCGCCCGCCCAACTCCTCCGACGCCCTGAAACCAGGCATCGCGGGCAAAGTCATGGCTTCCGGGCAGCGCCATGGGTGGCGGCGGCTGGAGCCGAGCTCGAAGCCGGATCGTCGCTCCTTCGCCCAGCCCATGGGGTGCTTCTTGTGCGGCGAGCGCCACGCGAACCAGCATTGGAAGACCGGACGACCTCGTCGAAAGGGTCAGACGCAAATCCCCCTTGGCCGCGCGAATTTCCACACGCTCAACCAGCCCATCAAAGGTCGCGACGACGGGGCGATCGAGGCGCGGCGAGCCGACAAGCTCGCTCCGCCACCAAATCAGTGCACAGCCGGCCGCTACCGCCAGTCCGGCAAGCAGCAAGGCCCGCCCAGATCGTCGAGAGCCGAATGTAAGCCCCGTCGCCGCCAGGCCCAGGGCAAGGATAATGAAGGAAGCCCATTGATGTGGACCGGGTAGCGACAGCCACGCTGCAATCCCCAGTGCGAAGGCGACAGCGAACCATAGTGGCAGTTGCGCCCGTTCGCATTCGAGGAACGTTTCAAGGCGCCAGGAAACCGCAGAAATCCGCTGGGACAAAAAGGATTGTGGCGCCGGTTCCAGCGGCGCGTCCACTGTGATAGGGGCGCTCGTCCAGTCCATTCGGCCCACCCAGACAAGAGGAAAGCGCGCGCCAGCGCAAGCGACAAAATTGACGAGCGCAATTGACAAAATTCCGGGCGTCGTAACCCGCTTCGCCCCTTCGCCGACCGGCTATCTGCATATCGGCGGCGCGCGCACCGCGCTGTTCAACTGGCTGTTCGCCCGTCACCACGGCGGAAAATACCTGCTGCGCATCGAGGACACCGACAAAGTCCGGTCGACCAAGGAAGCGATTGACGCGATCCTCGACGGCCTCGACTGGCTCGGAATCAGCGGTGACGGCGAGCCCTATTTCCAGTCGCAGTTCGAACAGCGCCATGCAGAAGTCGCCCACCAGCTACTGGAAAAGGGAGCGGCCTACCGCTGCTATATGACTCAGGAGGAGCTGGCCGCGGCACGCGAGCGCGCCCAGGCGGAACGCCAGCCGTTCCGCATCGTCAGCGAATGGCGAGAGAGAACTGACTGGCCCGACGACAAGCCCTATGTGATCCGGATCAAGGCGCCCCAGCAGGGCGAGACCGTCATCGATGACCTTGTCCAGGGTCGGGTCACGGTCGCCAACGCCGAGATCGACGATTTCATCCTTCTTAGGTCGGACGGAACGCCTACTTACATGCTGGCGGTCGTGGTCGACGACTTCGACATGGGTGTCACTCACGTCATCCGCGGCGACGACCATCTCAACAACGCATTCCGCCAGCTGGCGATCATCCGTGCCATGGATTGGCCCGTGCCGGCCTACGCCCATGTGCCGCTAATTCACGGCTTTGACGGCGCAAAATTGTCGAAGCGTCACGGCGCACTGGGCGTTGACGCCTATCGAGATGAGTTGGGCATCCTGCCCGAGGCATTGTTCAACTATCTGCTGCGGCTCGGCTGGGGTCACGGCGACGACGAAATCATCAGCCGCGACCAGGCCGTCGAGTGGTTCGACGTCAATCATGTCGGCAAGAGTCCTTCCCGTTTCGACTTGAAAAAGCTGGAAAATCTCAACGGTCATTACATTCGGGAAGCGGACAACGCGCGGCTTGCTACTCTCGCGTCCCGGAAGCTCGGCCTCAGCTATGAGGAAC
>DASTVY010000096.1:0-14754 GCA_035758865.1 Sphingomicrobium sp.
CGGCATAGGCGACGAAATTGTCCAGCTTGGGCAAGGTACCGAATTGGGTGCCCCACATCACTGCGCTGCCGACATAGACGTCGGCAGCGGTAAAGCGGGATCCGCAGACATGTTCGTGACGTCCAAGGTGATCGGCCAAGGTGTTAACGGCCAGGTCGTAATGACCGAAACCGAACATCCTTTGCTGCTGCTCGCTGCCTTCAAAACCAGCCGCCTTATTGGTCACCGCCTGCTCGATCGGGCCCGCGGCGAAGAAGAGCCAGCGGTAATAGTCGGCCTTTTCCTCGTCACGCGGGGCAAGGCCGGCCTCGGGGAACACATCGGCCAGATAGGCGCAGATCGCAGCGGCCTCCGTCACCACGCGTCCCTTATGGGAGATCGCGGGCACCTTCATCATCGGATTGATGGCGCGATAATCATCGCTCTTCATGGCGCTCGCATAATCGAGGATCTCGGTGTCGTAGGGCGCGCCGACCTCCTCAAGCATCCAGCGGACGATCTGCCCCCGGCTCATCGGATTGTGGTAGAAAATGATGTCACTCATCGCTCTTCCTTTCCGAGCCCGCCCTAGCACAGCGAGAACATAAAGAGAACAACTGTGCCCATTGCGACAGGATGAGCACAGCCGTTTTACCGTTCGGTCTCGCTCATCCGCGCTCGCCGGGCTTGACCGGTTGGGCCGCGACGCATGCTCCCTGTCGCTCGGCGGCAGTACGGTCCCGGGCCGCGCGGAATTCGCTGTCCTGGCTCCAGTTCGGCCATTCGCAGCTGTTGGCGAGATGCAGGCCAACGCCGTGCAGCAGCTCCGCATCCTGCGCCATTCCGGTGAAGTCCCAGCTGGGGTCGAACTCGTCGTCCGGCTGGTGGTACATTTTGGCGGTGTAGTTGGCCTGCCAGGCCTCCGCCCGGGCGACGCCGCCGGTGACCAGGTCTTGGCCTGGTTCGACGCTCATCGCCGGAACGCCAACCTTAGCCAGCGTGAAGTGATCGGACCGGAAGAATCCGCCCGTTTCGGGATGCGGATCCGGCGTATAGCTGCGGCCCCGCTTGGCGCCTTCCATCACCAGCATGTCGAGCAGGCCGAACTTCTGATTGCCGCGAATTGTGTAGTCGCGGGCCGGGCCGAGCACGCCAAGCACGTCGGTGTTGATGACGCCGGCGGTTTTGCCAAGCGGGTAGAGCGGGTTGGCGGCATAATATTCGCTACCCAGCAGGCCCTTTTCCTCAGCGGTGACGGCCAGGAACACGACGGAGCGCTGGGGGCGCGGACCGGCGGCAAAGGCACGCGCCTGCTCGATCAGGTGAGCGAGGCCGGTGCCGTTATCGATCGCGCCGTTGTAGATGCGATCGCCATTCGCGTCGGACAGGCCAATGCCGAGGTGATCCCAGTGGGCCGAGTAGATGACGGTCTCGTCGGGCCGTGTGCTGCCAGGCAGGATGCCCACGATGTTGTGCGAGGTGATGACTTCGGTCTTCGCGTCGCCATGAACCGTAAGGTTTGCCTTGAGCGGTACCGGCTTGAAATCCTTCCGCTTGGCGGCTGCTTTCATCGCGTCGAAGCTGGTTCCCGATGCCGCGAATAGTTGCGCGGCAAGATCGCGCTGTATCCAGCCTTCCAGCGGCGGATGCTCAGCCGCCGGATTCTGGCGGACGATGTCGAACATGGCATTAGTGTTGCTGTTCTTGACCGTTGCCCAGCCGTAGCTGGCTGGATCGGTCTCGTGGATCACCAGCACGCCCTTGGCGCCCTGGCGGGCGCCTTCCTCAAATTTGTAAGTCCAGCGGCCGTAATAGGTCATCGCCTTGCCGCCGAAATCGCCTTCGCCGCCCTCGAAATCGGGATCGTTGACCAGCATGACGAGGATCTTGCCCCTGGCGTCGAGGCCTTTGAAATCGTCCCACGCGCGCTCGGGAGCCTTCACGCCGTAGCCGACGAAGACCAGCTCGGCTCCGTCGATCGAAATGGCCTTGTCGCCATTGGTCGGTGCGCGCACCGCAATCTGCTCGCCCTGTGTGAGAGGGACGGCCTCGCCACCGATGTTCATGCTGAGCTTAGGAGCAGTTGCGAATTCGGAGCGGAGCAGGGGAACCGCTTGAGTCCATGTGCGCTGGCCGTTGACGACATCACCGCCCGGCTTTAGGCCCGCAGCGGCGAACTGATCCGACATATACGCGACCGTCTTGGTCTCGCCGTTGGTGGCCGGGGCGCGGCCCTCGAATGCGTCGGAGCCAAGCGTCTGGACATGCTGCGACAGGCGGGCCGGGTCGAACTGGGCAGTGTTCTGGGCGACTGCTGCGCTGCCGGCGAGAAGAAGCGCGGCTGCAGATATGCGGGCAAAATGGCGCAAAGGTGCGACTCCTGACATTTGGATTGCGCGGAACTTGGTCGCCGCAAATGGCGCGCGTCAACCCGCGCAAACCGCCGTTCGTCGAAAGGAATTGCCGTTGGGCGGCAACCCGTCGACAGCTAGAAAACCGCCTACTGGCCGGCGCGTTCCGCGGTTTCCGTCGCTCCCGCCTGCTTCCGATATTTGTCGAACCAGGCGATGATCGCAGACGACTTGGCAGCCGACTGGGACGGGCGGGCGGCGATGCCGCCATGGCTCGCGCCAGGAACCTTGACGAGCATGGTCGGCACATTGACCAGCTTCAGCGCAGAATAGAGCTGTTCCGCCTCGCTGACCGGAGTCCGGTAATCCTCTGCCCCGACGACCACCAGGGTCGGCGTCTTGACGTTGGCCATCAGGCTAAGCGGCGAGCGCCCCCAGTAAGTCTGGTAATTTTCCCAGGGCATGGCGCCAAGCCAATAGGGGCCAAAAAACGGCAGGCCATCGGCAGTCAGCGCCATGCTGGTCCAATTGATCACCGGCTTTTGCGCTGCGGCAGCCTTGAAACGGTTGGTCTTGCCGACCAGCCAGGCGGTCAGGATTCCGCCGCCCGATCCGCCCGTCACGAACAGATTATCCGGATCGGACACCCCGCTCGCTACCGCGGCATCGATAGCCGCCATAAGATCGGCGGTATTGCTGTCGGGATAGGTCTTCTCGATACCGTCGGCGAAAGCCTGGCCATAGCCCGTCGATCCGCGCGGATTGGTGTAGAGCACGGCATATCCCGACGCCGCGTAGAGCTGATAATCGGTCGAGAAATGCGGCCCGTATGAGGCATAGGGTCCGCCGTGGATTTCCAGGATCGTCGGGACCCGTGTGCCCTCGCGATAGCCGGGCGGAAGCAAGATCCAGCTCGGAACCCGCAATCCGTCAGGAGCAGCCACGTCGAGTGTTCGAACCGTGCCGAGCGACTTGCCTGACAGGCTGAGTTCATTGAGGCGGGTCAGTTGGCGCGTCTTGCCGCCGGCCATCACCGATACATCGGCCGGGCGCATTACGCTGTCGGTTGTAAAGGCGATCGAACCACCACGAGCCAAGCTGAAGCTGCCGCCGGCATAGGGCCGGTCGAGCGAGCTGCCGCCGACATTCCGAACGATCGGCGATACCCGGCCGTCCAGGCCGATGCGAGATACCACGACCGAGCCTTCCTCTTCGTAAGACGCGACGATCGAGCGGCCGTCGGCCGACCATTCGAGCTGGTCGATCGAACGGTCGAGGCCGGGCGCGACGCGCCGCGGCGAGCTGCCGTCGGAATTCATCACGTAGAGGTCGGCCTGCTCGAAACCCTTCTTGTGATCGTCATAGCCGACATAGGCGATGAGGCGCCCGTCGGGTGAAGCCGCCGGCGCGGCATCCGGCCCCCGGCGGTCGGTGAGGGTGGTGATGGATCCGCTGTCGATGTCGAGGTGATAGACCTCGCTGTCGTTGGCGAGCATTTCCCAATCCGACTTGCGCGTCGCGCTAAACAAGATGGCGCGCCCGTCCGGAGTCCATTCCGGATTGCCGTCATGATAGGCACCAAAGGTCAGCTGTCGCGGTGCGCCGCCTAGCGCGTCGACCACGAAGATGTGATCGAATCCGGGCTTCAGATAGCCGCCGCCATCAACCCGGTAGGTGACCTTGTCGATTACCTCGAGCGGCTTGGCCCATTCGGCCCCTTCGGGCTTAGCAGGTGCGGATCCCAGCTTGGCGCCCTCGTCGGGAACATTCATCACATAAGCGATGCGGCGACCGTCGGGGGACCAGGCGATCCCCTGCGGGCTGTCGGCAAGCCCGGTGATGCGGGCAGTCTGGCCGCTGTCCATCCAGCGCACATAGAGTTGCGACGAATTGCCTTCGGCGGTTGAGGCATAGGCCAGCCGCTTGCCGTCTGGCGACCAGCGCGGGCTTGAGTGGCTGCCGGTCCCGGTGACCAGCGGGCGCTCCTCGCCGCTGGCAACGTCGATCAGCCAGATCGTAGCCCGGGCCCGATCGGTCATGACGTCGTTGGAGCGCCGGACATAGGCGATCCAGCGGCCGTCGGGGCTGATCTGCGGATCGGAGGCGACCGAGATGTTGAATAGGTCCGCACCGGTGAAGATTGGGTTGGGTGCGTCCGCCGGGGCCGCGATCGCCGCCGCCGATGTGCCGAGCGCCAGCGCAGCTAGCGCAACTCGCCAATGGTTCATTGAAATCCCTCCCGAGAATCGGGCCGTAGCAAAGCAGAACTGTGGGCAGGCACAAGAGGTCTTCTGCAAGCAGATTGAGCCATGGCTACGCGCGGCGTTCGTGCTAAAGGGCTGGCGCCGAGCCGGCGCGATGGCCGGGCGTAATGCGTCCCCGAAATAAAGGGAGAGGCACAATAATGGCGAAGATCCTCTGCGTCCTCTACGACGATCCCATCGACGGATATCCGACTTCCTATTCGCGCGACGATTTGCCGCACATTGAACGATATCCAGACGGGCAGACCTTGCCGACGCCCAAGGCAATCGACTTCCGGCCGGGGCAATTATTGGGAAGCGTCGGCGGCGAGCTCGGCCTTCGAAAATTCCTCGAAGATGCCGGACATCAGCTGATTGTGACAGAGGACAAGGACGGGCCCAATTCGGAATTCGAACGTGAGCTGGTCGACGCGGACGTTGTCATTTCACAACCATTTTGGCCGGCCTATCTGACCGCGGAGCGGATCGACAAGGCGAAGAATCTCAAGCTCGCGATCACCGCCGGTATCGGATCCGACCACGTCGACCTGCAGGCAGCGATCGACCGCGGGATCACGGTCGCGGAGGTCACTTACTGCAATTCGATCAGCGTTGCCGAGCATGTCGTCATGATGATCCTCGGTCTTGCACGTAATTATCTGCAGTCATGGGATCTCGTGAAGGCGGGCGGTTGGAACATCGCCGATTGTGCAGCGCGCTCCTATGACATCGAAGGCATGCACGTCGGCACCGTCGCCGCCGGCCGGATCGGTTCCGCAGTGCTGAGGCGGCTCAAGCCATTCGACGTCCATCTGCATTATACCGACCGGCATCGGCTGCCGCCGGAAGTCGAAGCGGATCTTGGCGTCACCTTCCACGAATCCGCGGCCGAGATGGTCCCGCATTGCGATGTGGTGACAATCAATTGCCCCCTCCATCCGGAGACGGAGAATCTGTTCGACGCGGCGATGATCGGCCGGATGAAGCGCGGCGCCTATCTGGTCAACACGGCGAGGGGGAAGATTGCCAATCGCGACGCCATCGCGGACGCGCTCGAAAGCGGGCAGCTCGCCGGATATGCCGGCGACGTCTGGTTCCCGCAGCCGGCACCGCGCGATCATCCGTGGCGGACCATGCCCAACCACGGAATGACGCCGCACATTTCGGGTTCGACGCTGTCGGCGCAGGCTCGCTACGCCGCCGGCACGCGCGAGATTTTGGAATGTTTCCTGGAGGGACGGCCGATCCGCGAGGAGTATCTGATCGTGGACCGTGGCCATTTGGCCGGCGCCGGAGCGCATAGCTATAGCGAAGGCGACGCGACCAAGGGATCGGAGGAAGCGGAGCGATTCAGGCCCAAATCCCCGCCCATTCCGGCGGAATGAGCTTATCGCCTCTCAGGCGAGCCTAATGAATTATAAATTAGTGTTGACTAATATATTAGCCAGCACTAAATAGTTTCCATGCGGAAGGCTAGCGAATTCGATTCTTTGCTTCGGGCATTGGCCGACCCTACGCGGCGTGCCCTGTTCGAACGGGTTACGGCGGCCGACGAAATTTCCGTTGGCGAACTGACCCAGGGCAGCGGCGTGACCCAGGGCGCGATCTCGCAGCATCTCAAAACGCTGAAGCAGGCCGGGCTGGTCGCCGAGCGGCCCGAAGGCCGCAAGGTCTTCTATCGAGCCAATCCGCAGGGTCTTGAGCCGATGCTGGAATGGATGACCCGCTACGCCGTCTTCTGGTCTGGGCGCCTCGATGCGCTTGAGCGGCTGCTACGCCAGGGAGACGCGCGCAATCCAAAGGATGGAGACAAGAAATGACCGAGCTGACGCAGATCGACTCCTACGGCGCATTGATCGGGCCCGACACAATCAGGATCCAGCGTCTTCTCCCGGGTCCGATTGAGCGGGTCTGGTCCTATCTGGCCGACAGCGAGCTCCGCAAACTGTGGCTCGCGGCCGGCGATATCGAACTGGTGGAAGGTGCGCCGTTCGAGCTCGTCTGGCGGAACGACGAGCTTGCTGGCGTCAGGACAGGCGACCGGCCCGAAGATATGCCCGAGGAACATCGCATGCAGAGCCAGGTGATCGTGGCGGATGCCCCGCACAAGCTGGTCATCACCTGGAACAATACGGGCAACGTCACCTTCGAGCTTGAGGAGCATGGCAAAGGTGTTTTGCTGACCCTGACTCACGCAGGCTTCCAGACGCGGCCCAGCCTCATCGGACACTCCGCTGGCTGGCATGCGCACCTCGATGTCCTCGAAGCGCTGGCGTTCGAGCGTGAACCCAAGGCATTTTGGCCCTACTGGAAGGCGCTTCGCGGCGAATATGACGATCGCCTGCCCGCCGATTTCGGAGCCTGAGCCATGTGTCCAATGTGCCTCACGACACTGGGCTGGATCGCACTCGGCGGAGGAACAGGGGGCGGGATGATCGCCGGGCTGGTCCTGGCGGTGCGACGCCGCAACCAAAAGGACGAAGACAATGATTGACCAGCCGACTTCGGCCCTTGAAGGGCTGCCCAATTGCCACCCGCCAGTCGTCTCCAGGCAGGAATGGGAAAAGGCCTGGCAGCAGATCCTGGTCAAGGAGAAGGCCCTGACTCGCGCGAGCGATGCGCTGGCGGCGGAGCGGCGACGGATGCCGTGGCTGGCGGTCGACAAGGATTATGAGTTCGACGGACCGAACGGAAAGGTCAGCCTTCTCGACCTGTTCGAAGGGCGGCGGCAGCTGATCGTGTACCGCGCTTTTTATGAGCCTGGCGTATTCGGCTGGCCGGAACATGCCTGCCGCGGCTGCTCGATGGTCGCCGACCAGGTCGCCCACCTCGCACATTTGAATGCTCGCGACACCACGCTGGCGTTCGTTTCGCGGGCGCCGCAGGCCGACATCGCTCGGCTGAAGGCTCGAATGGGTTGGGGGCAAATACCCTGGTTCACCGTCGTCGACAGTTTCGACAAAGATTTCGGCGTCGACGAATGGCACGGCCATAACGTCTTCATCCGCGACGGGAACCGCATTTTCCGCACCTATTTCGTCAACAATCGCGGTGACGAACAGATGGGCGGGACCTGGAATTACCTGGATATCACGCCGCTAGGCCGCCAGGAGCTATGGGAGGATTCGCCCGAGGGCTACCCCCAGACGCCAACCTACAAATGGTGGAACTGGCACGACAGCTATGTCGAGGGCGCCCCGCCCGACAAAAAGTGGGTCGAGGTCTCGGACGCCGGAGAAGCGGCGTTCCGCGAGCAGCAGGACGTTTAGCGCCGAACTAAGCTTCGGAACGGCCCGTCGATTCACGGTCGCGCTCATATCGCCTTTTGATTGGAAACTCCGGGAGCCAAGACTCACGGCGGATGGTCCAGAGCTCATAGGTGGGCGAGAGCTGATCAGGTGCGTCCAAGGATCCCAGGTTCACTTCGATTTCGTCTCCGCTGCACGAATATAGCGACGATCCGCAGCGCGGGCAGAAATGCCGTCCGGCATATTCGCCGGTCTGGCCTACGATCGTAACGGCGTCCGCTGGGAATATCGCGAAAGCCTGGAACAGCGCCCCGTGATGCTTGCGGCAGTCGAGGCAGTGGCAAATGCCGACGCGATAGGGAGGGCCGGAGGCCGCGACGCGGACGTCACCGCAAAGGCAGCCGCCGGCGAATTCCTCCACGCTTCAGCGCCTATTCGGCGGCCGGAGCCTTGCCTCCGGTCTTCCGCTTGGCCTTAGCCTTTGGCGGCGTGGCCGGCTTGCCCTTTGGCGGCTTGGGCGGGGCGGGGACAATCTCAAACGCGGGAGCGCCGTCCTTAATGTGGACCTTGACCTCTCCGCCGTCGACCAGCTTGCCAAACAGCAGCTCTTCGGCCAGCGGCTGCTTAATCTTCTCCTGTACCAGTCGCTGCATCGGCCGAGCGCCGTAGAGCTTGTCGTAGCCGCGGTTGGTCAGCCATTCGCGCGCTTCGTCGTCCAGCTCGATATGGACGTTGCGGTCGGCCAGCTGCAGCTCCAGCTGCAGGATGAACTTGTCGACCACCCGGGCGACCACCGCTGGCGGCAGATAGGCGAACGGCACCACCGCATCCAGGCGGTTGCGGAACTCGGGCGTGAACATCTTCTTGACCGCATCCTCCTGCGCATCCTCGCGGGTCATTGCGCCGAATCCGATGCTCTCCCGCGCCATGTCGGCGGCGCCGGCGTTGGTGGTCATGATCAGGATGGTGTTGCGGAAATCGACCGTCTTGCCGTGATGGTCGGTGAGCTTGCCATGGTCCATGACGCTGAGGAGGATGTTGAACAGATCGGGGTGCGCCTTCTCGATCTCGTCCAGCAGCAGCACCGAATGGGGATGCTGGTCGACTGCGTCGGTCAGCAGACCGCCCTGGTCGTAACCGACATAGCCCGGCGGGGCGCCGATCAGCCGGCTGACCGAGTGACGCTCCATATATTCGGACATGTCAAACCGCTGCAGCGGGATGCCCATGACCGAGGCGAGTTGGCGCGCCACCTCGGTCTTGCCGACGCCGGTCGGGCCGGAGAATAGATAGTTGCCGATCGGCTTGTCGGGATCGCGGAGACCTGCACGCGACAGCTTGATCGCCGAGGCCAGCTTTTCGATTGCCATGTCCTGGCCGAAGACGACGCGCTTCAGATCCGCTTCCAGCGTCTCCAGCACCCGCTTGTCGTCGGTCGACACCGACTTGGGCGGAATGCGGGCCATGGTCGCCACCACCGCCTCGATCTCCTTGACGGTGATGGTCTTCTTGCGGCGGCTGGGCGGGACCAGCATCTGCATCGCGCCGACCTCGTCGATCACGTCGATCGCCTTGTCGGGCAGCTTGCGGTCATGGATGTAGCGCGCGCTCAATTCGACCGCCGACTTGATCGCGTCGGGCGTGTAGCGGACGCCGTGATGCTGCTCGAACGATGAGCGCAGGCCGGCGATGATCTTGATGGTGTCCTCGACCGTCGGCTCGTTGACGTCGATCTTCTGGAACCGGCGCAGGAGAGCGCGGTCCTTTTCGAAATGGTTTCGGAACTCCTTGTAGGTAGTCGATCCGATGCAGCGGATCGCGCCGCTTGAGAGGGCAGGCTTCAGGAGGTTTGAAGCATCCATCGCCCCGCCGCTGGTCGCTCCGGCGCCGATCACCGTGTGGATTTCATCGATGAACAGAATCGCATTCGGCATCTTCTCGAGCTCAGTAACGACGGATTTCAGCCGTTCCTCGAAGTCGCCGCGGTAGCGCGTACCGGCAAGTAGTGCGCCCATGTCGAGCGCGTAGATGGTCGCTTCCTTAAGGACGTCCGGCACGTCACCCTCGATAATCTTGCGCGCCAGGCCTTCGGCGATCGCCGTCTTGCCGACGCCGGGATCACCTACGTAAAGCGGATTATTCTTCGAGCGACGGCAGAGGATCTGGACCGTCCGATCCACTTCCGGCATGCGGCCGATCAGCGGGTCGACCTTGCCGGACCTTGCCTTGTCATTGAGGTTGACCGTGAATTGCTGGAGGGCGCTCTCCTTCTTGTCGCCCTTGCTTTCGGTCTTCTCCTCGGCACCCTGCGGAGGTGACGGCTCCGACGTTACTTCGCCCTTGCCGACCCCATGGCTGATGTAGGTCACGGCATCGAGGCGGCTCATGTCCTGCTGCTGCAGGAAATATACAGCATAGCTTTCGCGCTCGCTGAACAGGGCCACCAATACATTGGCGCCGGTCACCTCGTCGCGGCCAGACGACTGAACGTGAAGGATGGCGCGCTGGACCACTCGCTGGAACCCGCTTGTCGGGGTCGGGTCGGTGGCGCTGTCGGCTACCAGCGCACCGAGTTCGGCATCCAGATATTGCTTTACGGTGGCCTTCAATTCGTCGCGATTGACTCCGCAGGCGGTCATGACCTGGCCGGCATGCGTGTCGTCGATGAGCGCGATGAGGAGATGCTCCAGGGTCGCATATTCGTGACGGCGCTTCGATGCCTCACCGAGCGCATTGTGCAGGGTCGTTTCAAGTTCGCGAGCGAAACTGGGCATTCAGGACTACTCCATGCCCACCGGGGAGCCGGCGGGCTCGATTCCCAATGTTGGCTTGTTCGGCACGTCAATCAAGGGCATCTGCGACCAACGCCGTCATTGCGAGCGAAGCGACGCAATCCGGCAACAACGGGAAGGGTCGCGTCCTCGCAGCGGCGCTCAAGAGCGCTTGAAGAGCTCGTCAGCAGCGCTTTTGTGGCGGGCGGCGTCGTCCATATGCTGCTCGACCCTGGCAATTTCCGCCTTCAGGAGCTGGATCCGTTCCTGGAGTTCATCGATCGATAGCGGGCCCAGATCTTCCTTGGTGAGCTGCACCAAGGGGCTTTGCGGGCGGCTGGAAAAGAAGTCGTCCTCGTCCATGACTGGAATCGTTGACCCATGCGGCGTGCATGTCAATAAGTCGCGGCGGTACAGGCATCGGGGGCGTTGATGAGTGAAATCATCCCGGACGTAATGCGCGTGGTCGAAATTGCGGCGCCAGGAGGGCCTGAGCAGCTGCGGCTTGCGTCGCGCCCCACACCGAAGCCGGGAAAAGGCGACGTGCTGGTCAAAGTGGCGGCTGCCGGCGTCAACAGGCCCGACGTGCTGCAGCGCAAAGGGCTATACCCGCCTCCACCGGGAGCAAGCGACATACCGGGCCTTGAAATCTCGGGAACGGTGGTCGCGGCGGGGCAGGGATCGACGCACCTTATCGGCACGAGGGTCTGCGCGCTGGTGGCCGGCGGCGGCTATGCCGAATATTGCCTCGCTCCGGCCGGCACCTGCCTCACAGTTCCGGAAGTGCTTCGAATGACCGAGGCCGCTGCCATGCCGGAGACGCTGTTCACCGTCTGGATCAACCTGTTCGAACGCGGCTTTGCAGCGGAGGGCGATAGGGTGCTGATCCATGGCGGAACCAGCGGTATCGGCACAATGGCCATCAAGCTTGGCAATCTGTTCGGGCTGGAGGTGATCGTCACCTGCGGGTCGGACGAGAAATGCGCGGCCGCCATCGAATTGGGCGCGGCTCACGCTATCAACTATGCGACCAGCGATTTCGTCGACGCCGTACAGCGCTGGACCGAGGGCGCCGGGGTCGCGGTCGTGGTCGATATGGTCGGCGGTGATTATTTGCCGAAGAACCTGGCCTGCCTCGCCGACGAAGGCCGACATGTTTCGATCGCGTTCCAGCACGGAGCAACGGCGGTAATTCCGATCCCGGATGTCATGCGCCGCCGCCTGACCCTCACCGGATCGACGCTGCGGGCACGCGACATCGCCTTCAAGACGATGGTTCGCGACGAAATTGTGGAGACGGTGTGGCCCTACGTTGAGGGAAATCGGCTGAAGCCGGTTATGGACAAGGCCTTTCCGCTGGAGCAGGCGGCCGCCGCACACGCCCGGATGGAGGCGGGTGACCATATCGGCAAGATCGTGCTAACGGTCGGCGCATGAGCGGGCTGATCCTCCACGAAGATGCGCGGTCGGGGAACTGCTATAAAATCAGGCTGACGGCCGCCCATGTCGGCATCGAGCTTGAGCGGCGCAATTACGATATCATGCAGGGCGAGACGCGGACGCCCGAATTCCTCAGCAACATCAACGGCAATGGGCGCATTCCCGTCCTTCAGGACGGCGATCGTTTCCTGACCGAGAGCAATGCAATCTGTTTTTTCCTGGCGAATGGATCGAAGCTGATCCCTGACGGCCATTTCGATCAGGCAGACATGCTTCGCTGGATGTTCTGGGAGCAATATAATCACGAACCGAACATCGCCACGCTGCGCTTCTGGCTTCGGTTCATCGGCATCGAGGCACTGAACGATGCCCAGCGGATCCAGATCACCGGCAAGCGCGAAAACGGGCTTCACGCTCTCGATCTGATGGACAAGCATCTGGCGGAGCGGAAATGGTTCGTCGCCGACCAGTTCAGCCTCGCCGACATCTGCCTGTTCGCCTACACGCACGTCGCCGACGAGGCCGATTTCGATCTGGAAGCCTATCCCGAGATCATCCGCTGGATGGAGCGGATCATGACCATGGATGGCCACATCGGCCTCGAAGATTAGGACTAATCGCTGTTTTCCTCCGCGACTTCACGGACGTAGAGGAAAGCGATACCACCGACCAGCGCAACGGTACCGACACCGATTGCCACCCAGCCGCCACTCGATACACCCAGCTTGGTCTTCGCGTCCGGCTGGCCTGATGGGCCGATGCCCAATGCCTCGTCCGCGCGGATACCCATAAGGGTAAGCGTTGGCTTCGCACCCAGGTTAAGCGCTGCGCCTTCACCGATCGAGGTGTGAATCTCGCCGTTGCTCGACAGCCGACTAAGAGTCGGAGCGACGGCCAGCGAGGCGCGCGGCCGGGCGACTGAGCTTCCGCCAAGCGGAATCCGAAATCGTGCCCCTACGAAAGTGCCGGTCCGGACATCGGAACCGTCAAATTGCGCGGCCTTGGCTTCGATCGGAACGGTCACAAGGCCAGCAATCACGAGCCAGGGCATCAGTTTTCTCATGGAATTACGCTTTCGAATCAGAAGGATCTGTGTGACGTCGATCGCGGCTAATCCGCTGCCAGAAAATCAATATGCACTTGAACGGCCTCTACTTGCGGCTGAATGCGCGACGGACTAGAGGGGTCGCAAATTGGCCGCTCCTTCGGTGGGGCGGCCCTTATTGTTTGTGGAGATGAATATGGCCCAGCCGCTGATGCCGCATGCGACTGCCGCATGGCTCGTCGAGAACACCTCGCTCAGCTTCTCGCAGATCGCCGAATTCTGCGGCCTGCACGTGCTTGAGGTGCAGGCGATCGCCGACGATACGGCCGCGACCAAGCTTACCGGCCGTGACCCGATCCGTTCGGGCGAGCTGACCCATGACGAAATCGAAAAGGGTCAGGTAGACGGCGACTATGTGCTGCAGATGCACAAGGCGCCGGACCCGGTCACCCGCACCAAGGGCCCGCGCTATACGCCCGTATCGAAGCGGCAGGACAAGCCGGACGGTATCGCCTGGATCATCCGCAACCATCCGGAAGTTTCGGACGGCCAAATCTCCAAGCTGATTGGAACGACGCGTACGACGATTGCGGCCATCCGCGAGCGGACCCACTGGAACATGGCAAACATTCAGCCGAAGGATCCGGTAACGCTCGGGCTGACCAGCCAGCGCGAGCTGGATGCCGCCGTTGCCAAGGCGCAAAAGGCGGCCGGCACGGTTGCTCCGACCGACGAGCGGCTGGCGAGCGACCGCGAGGCCCTGATCGAGCAGCTGCGCGCCGAGCGCGAAGCCCATGCCCGCGAGGCGGAAGCTGCTCTGGCCGCGGCCGATGTGGATTTGGAAGGCGCCGCGGAATCGGACGAGATCGTTCCGGGCATCAAGGATCCCTTCAAGCGTTGATTCTCAGGGCTCCAAGGCCCAAGGATTGAGCCATGGAACGTTCGTCGGCGGAATTGGGCGACATCGAGCAGTTGAGCTTCGAAGCAGCACTTGCGGAGCTCGAGCAGATCGTTCGCAGCCTGGAGCAGGGGCAAGCACCGCTCGATGAATCGATCGAGCTCTATCAGCGCGGAGACCGGCTGAAGCGCCACTGCGAGGCGCGATTGAAGGCAGCTCAGGCGCGGATCGAACAGATCGCGTTGGGCCCGGATGGCCAGCCAAAGGGCACGAGTCCCTTCGATGCTGCTTGAGCGCGGTGTGACCGACGCCGAGCTTCAAATAGAAGCCAATCGCATTGCCGCCAAAGTTGAAGCGGTCTTCTCACATTATCTTGCCGGACCCGGCGACGGGCGGGACCGGCTGTTCGAGGCCATGCGCCATGCTGGCCTTGGCGGCGGGAAGCGGCTTCGCCCGCTGTTGACCGTCGCAACCGGGAAGTTGTTCGGACTCGCCGAAGACCGGGTAATCCGCGCCGGCGCCGCGATCGAGGCAATCCATGTTTATTCCCTGATCCATGACGATCTTCCCTGCATGGACGACGATGATTTGCGTCGCGGCAAGCCGACCGTCCATCGCGCGTTCGATGAGTCCACGGCAGTATTGGCCGGCGATTGCTTTCACGACCTTGCCTTTGAGATAATCTCGGAGTCCGCGACGCATGAGGATCCGTTCGTTCGCGCCGAGCTGGTGCTGGAAATGGCCCGCGCCTCTGGTCCGAACGGAATGGCTGGCGGCCA
>DASTVY010000113.1:0-3542 GCA_035758865.1 Sphingomicrobium sp.
TTTCGGGTCCCGTTCGTCGAAAATATCGTGTGGATCGACAAGCGGGTCCGCGATCTCGACATGGACAAGCAGCAGGTGCTGTCGACCGACCAGCGCCGGCTGGAGGTCGATGCCTTTGCCCGTTACCGCGTCGTCGATCCGCTGCGCATGTATTTGGCGGCGCGGTCGGTCGACCGGGTCGAACTGGCCTTGAAGCCGATCCTGGGGTCGCAGCTCCGCAACGAATTGGGCAAGCGCCCCTTCGCGTCCCTCCTCTCGCCCGAGCGCGAAGGGGCAATGGAGAATATCCGTTCCGGCCTCAATCGCGTGGCCCGCCAGTACGGCGTCGAAATCGTCGACGTTCGGATCAAAAAGGCCGACCTACCGAGCGGATCGCCGCTTGAATCGGCTTATGACCGGATGCGCACGGCCCGGGAGCAGGAGGCCCGCTCCATCCGCGCCGAGGGTCAAAAGCGCGCCCAGATCATACGCGCAGAGGCCGACGCCGAAGCGGCGCAGATCTATGCCGCGGCGTTCGGCAAGGATCCGCAATTCTATGCTTTCTATCGGGCGATGCAGTCCTACCAGACCACTTTCCTGCCTGACGGACAGGGCAAGGCGGGGCAAACCAACATCATCCTGTCACCAAATAACGAGTATTTGAAGGAATTCACTGGACGATAGGAGCCAGCACTGTTCAATTCGCGTTCATACACTTGACCTAGCGTCGCTGCGTGCATCGCGAAGCCAAGCGAGGATGAGGAATGAGTTCGACGAAGGAGTTTCGACCCGTGCGCTACGCCTATGGGGTCGCAATGGCCCTGCTTTTGGGAGGTACCGCTTTTTCCGTCGCTACCGGTCAGGCCGGTGCGCAGGTGGCGCAGAATGCGCCGTCATCCATCGTTCCGCGAGCCGGCGCGCCAACCTCCTTTGCAGACCTGGCCGCAAAGCTCGCACCGGCGGTAGTCAACATTTCGACCAAGCAACGCGTGCCGGTTCGGCGCCAGGTCGACCCGTTTGAGGAGTTCTTCCGCCGCTTCGGGGGGCAGGCGCCCGACCAAGGGCAGGGGCCGGGCCAAGGCCAAGGCCAGGGACAGGAATCGCCCAGAACTCGCGAAGCTGGTTCGCTCGGTTCCGGCTTCATCATTTCTCCTGACGGCTACATCGTAACCAATAACCACCTGATCCAGGGCGTGGACGGCACTGGAACGGTCGACAGCGTTACCATTACCTTGCCCGACCGCCGCGAATTCCCGGCCCGCATCATTGGCCGCGACCAGGCGTCTGATCTCGCGCTGCTGAAGATCGAAGGTTCCAACTTGCCGTTCGTCAACTGGGGCGATTCCAACCGCGCCCGCGTCGGCGACTGGGTGGTCGCAATCGGCAACCCCTATGGTCTCGGCGGAACGGTGACGGCCGGAATTATCTCGGCGCTGCATCGGGGCATTACCGGCATTGGCGCCTATGACCGCTACATCCAGACCGACGCCAGCATCAACATGGGCAACTCTGGCGGGCCGATGTTCGACATGGCCGGCAATGTCATTGGCATCAATTCGGCCCTGATCTCGCCGACCGGCGCCAGCGTCGGCATCGGTCTCGCCATCCCGGCGGAAGCCGCCAAGCCGGTCATCGAGGCACTGCGCCGTGGGCAGCGGCCGGAGCGCGGCTATCTCGGCGTCGGCCTCCAGCCGCTCGACGAGAATATCGCCGATAGCCTGGGCCTGCCCAAGGATCGCGGCGAGATCGTTCGGTCGGTCGTCCCTGGTGAAGCTGCTGCCCGCGCCGGGATCCAGCAGGGCGATGTTATTCTGAAGGTTGGCGGCCGCGATGTGACGCCGGACGAAACGGTCAGCTATCTGATCGCCAATTCCGCCGTCGGTAGCCGGGTCCCGCTGGAGATCATCCGCGATGGCCGACGGCAGACGCTTCAGGTCCAGGTCGGTCAGCGTCCGACGGAAGAGGAGCTGGCCCGGCAGGCCGGCGGAGGTCAGGATCAGGAACAGGCGCTCGGTGAAGAGGCTCCGGTGGCGCCAGGCACGGCGCTGGGCTTATCGCTTCAGCCGCTCAACGAGCAGATCATCCGGGCGCTCAACCTTCCGGTCAGTACGCGCGGAGTGGTCATCACCTCGATCGACCCTGGCAGCGATGCAGCCGAAAAGGGGATTCGCCGCGGTGACGTTATCATTTCGGTCAATCGCCAGGCGGTGACCAGCCCGGCCCAAGTGCAGGCCGCGGTAGACAGCGCGCGGCGTGCGGGACGAGGCAGCGTGCTGCTGTTGGTCAAGCGAGGCCAGGGGCCCGAGGCGTTCGTGGGCGTCGATATTTCGGCTCAATAAAGGTCACGCTTGTTGACGGCTTTCCTTCGGCTTAGGCTTTACGCGCCATGGCCGAAGGAGCCGAGCTCCCGAGGCGTACATTGCCGGAGGAGTGACGCGACCTGATGGCAACCCAGTCTGCGACCAGCATCTTCATCGGTGCGGGCTCTGGCGGCGCTAAGCCGCAGCAGCTCGAATTGAAGCGCGCCAACCGGCACGGCCTCATCGCCGGCGCGACCGGCACTGGCAAGACGGTAACCTTGCAAGGGATCATCGAAGGACTGTCGTCCCAGGGCGTTCCGACGTTCGTTGCCGATGTGAAGGGCGATCTTGCCGGGCTGGCGATGCCGGGCGCGGCCACCGCCAAACCACATGAAGCCTTTGCCGCGCGTGCGGCGGAAATCGGATATTCCGACTGGTCATACCAGGGGTATCCCGCCCAGTTCTGGGACTTGTTCGGCGAACAGGGCCATCCAGTCCGGACCACCGTCAGCGAAATGGGGCCGTTGCTGCTCGGCCGGCTGATGAGTCTCAACGACGTCCAGGAAGGCGTGCTGAACATCGCTTTCCATGTCGCTGACAAAGAGGGGCTAATGCTCCTCGATCTCGACGACCTGCAAGCGATGCTGGTCAGCATCGGTGAGCGCGCGGACGAGCTCACGCTGGAATATGGCAACGTGTCGAAGACCAGCGTCGGCGCGATCCAGCGTTCGCTGCTTCAACTGCGCGCACAGGGCGGCGATCATTTCTTCGGTGAGCCGGCACTCGATCTCGAGGATTTCCTGAAGCTCGACGAAAACGGCAAGGGCGTCGTGAATATCCTCGCCGCCGACAAGCTGATGGCCAGCCCGCGGCTTTACTCGACCTTCCTCCTGTGGCTCTTGTCCGAATTGTTCGAGTTACTTCCCGAAGTTGGAGATCCCGACAAACCCAAGCTGGCTTTCTTCTTCGACGAAGCCCACCTTCTGTTCGAGGACGCGCCCCCGGCTCTTCAAGAGAAGGTGGAGCAGGTGGTTCGCCTGGTCCGGTCGAAGGGTGTCGGCGTCTATTTCATCACTCAGAATCCGATCGACATTCCGGACGATGTCGCTGGCCAGCTGGGCAACAGGGTGCAACATGCACTGCGGGCATTCACGCCGCGGGACCAAGCGGCGGTGAAATCGGCCGCGGAGACCTTCCGCCCGAACCCGGAAGTCGACGTCGTAAGCGCAATCACCGAGCTGAAGGTGGGCGAGGCACTGGTCT
>DASTVY010000134.1:0-2221 GCA_035758865.1 Sphingomicrobium sp.
AAGGCCAAGTTGCCAACCTCGCCTACAACCTCCAGCGCTTCCTCTTCCATGAACGCAAATCAATGCCGGCATAGCAGATCCTCTGGCGTCCCAGCTTTCCAAGTCCGCCAGAGGTAAGAGGGGCGAAAGTCCGGGCAGGCAGGCGAGGACGTGCCTTAGTCTTCGGTTGAATCTGCCGCGGCATCATGATTCTCTCAGGGCATGGCCAAGCCGCCCCCAGATGTTGATGCGCTGTCGCCCTCGATGCTCAAGTCGCTGACGCTGGGGCTGTTGGAGGAAAATGCGCGGCTGGCCTCGGAAAATGCGGCGTTGCGCGAGGAGATCGCGCGGCTGAAGGGCCTGAAGGGCAAGCCGGATATCAATCCGCCTTCGACGCCCTCGGGCATGGAGAAGGCGACGGAGAAACGGTCCCGGCGGGAGAAGCGGCGGCGTGGTCCCAAGATGCCGTTGGTGCCGGTCGAGGAGCGGGTGGTGGCTGCCAGCGACATTCCGCCGGGCTCGCGGTTCAAGGGCTATGAAGATTTCACCATCCAGGATCTGAGGATCGAGCCGCGGGTGGTACGGCTGCGCCGTGAGCGCTGGCTGACGCCGGACGGCCGCACGATGTTGGCGCCGTTGCCTGAGGGGATCAGCGACCACTTCGGCCCCGAGATCAAGCGGTTGATCCTCGCCCAATACCATCAGGGTCAGACGACGGTGCCGCGCCTGGTCGAACTGTTGCAGATGGTCGGCGTGGATATCTCCAAGCGGCAGGTGGTGCGCATCCTGACCGATGCCAACGACGCTTTCATCGCCGAGGCCCGCGACGTCCTGCGGGCGGGGCTCACCCATGGCGGCTGGATTTCAGTCGACGACACCGGCGCCCGCCACCGGGGCAGGAACGGCTTCTGCACCCAGATCGGCAATGATGCCTTCACCTTCTTCGCCACCACGGGATCGAAGAGCCGGGCCAACTTCCTCGGCCTGCTGCGCGCCGGCCATGGCGATTACGTCCTCAACGACCAGGCCTTCGGCTCTATGCGCCGGCGCAATCTGGCCGGCCCGGTCATCGCCATGCTGGCGGCCCATCTTGCCCGTCGCTTCGCCGATCAGGCGGCGTGGAATGCTCATCTCGACTCCCTGGGCATCGCCGGCCTCAAGGTCCATCCCGACCCGGTGATGGTCGCCACCGAGGGCGCCCTGTGGGGCGCCGTCACCGCCCATGGCTTCCTTAAGGATACGGTGATCGTCTCCGACGATGCCGGCCAATTCAATGTCGGCGAGCACGCGCTGTGCTGGGTCCATGCCGAGCGGTTGGTCCACAAGCTCGACACCTTCACCGATGCGGCGCGCAAAGCCAAGGAGAGGGTCCGCGCCATGATCTGGTGGCTCTACGCCGACCTCAAGGCGTACCGCTCCGCCCCCGATCCGCGCCGCAAGGCCGAACTGAAGGCCCGCTTCGACCGCATCTTCAAGCGCCGTATCGGCTTCGCCACCCTCGACCGCCTGCTGCAGCGGCTTCACGCCAACAAGGCCGAGTTGCTGCGCGTCCTCGACCGGCCGGAAATCCCGCTCCACACCAATGGCTCGGAAAACGACATCCGCTGCCAGGTCATCCGCCGCAAGGTCAGCGGCACCACCCGCAGCGATCATGGCCGCGACTGCCGCGATGCCTTCCTCAGTCTCGCCAAGACCTGCCGCAAGCTCGGAATCTCATTCTGGGACTACCTCGGAACACGCCTCGGCGTGCCCAGTACCAAGGTGCCCTACCTGCCCGACCTCGTCAGGCTCCGCTCCGCTCCCGCCTGAGTGCCCGGGCTTTTGCCCCTCTTACCCTTGCCGGATTGCCGCGCGCCCCGAACGAAAGCCGGAAATTTTCCAAGGGCGGTGCGGGGGCCGGCGATGCTATTATATATCCGCCATGGCTTTCGACCCCTTCGACCTCAGTGCTCCGGCGCCGTTATCCGCACCAGCCGCGGTGGCTGACCGGCCCCCTTATCTCGAGGCGCTGAACGCGACGCAACGCCGGGCTGTCGAGGCGACCGATGGCCCGGTGCTGGTGCTGGCCGGCGCCGGGACCGGCAAAACACGGGTCCTGACGACGCGGCTCGCGTACATTGTCACCCTCGGCAAGGCCCGGCCTTGGCAAATGCTCGCCGTCACCTTCACCAACAAGGCGGCGCGGGAGATGCGCGAGCGCGTCGCGGCTCTGCTCGGCGGTCCGGTCGAGGGATGGTGGATT
>DASTVY010000227.1:0-2358 GCA_035758865.1 Sphingomicrobium sp.
CGCCTATATTCAACAATATCTTCGTAAAGGTACGCCGCGACAGTTGAAGGAACAGGAACGGCGGACCCTCGCGCTCTATTTCCAGATTCCGGAGTCGATGCTTGGCGGAATGCCGCAGGACGGCCGGGCTGCGCTGGGCGAACTGGTTCCGGTAGCCCGGTCGCCGGTGCGCGCGTCGGCGGGTCCCGGAGCGATCCCGGGCGAAGAGGGAACGAAGCCTTATCTGGCGTTCGATCCGCAATGGCTGAAGGCTTTGACCGCATCCCCCTCGGCAAACCTGTCGGTCATCCGCGTCGAAGGGGACTCGATGGCACCGACGCTTTGCGCCGGCGACGACATTCTCGTCGACCTGGCCGATGGTCCTGATCGGTTGCGTGACGGAATCTATGTGTTGCGGGTCGACGGGACGCTGCTGGTGAAGCGGCTGCTGATCCATCCGGTGGGGCGGCGCGTGACCGTCCAGTCGGACAATCCTGCATATGCCGACCTGCCGGACTGCGGCCTGGACGAAATCACCTGCGTTGGGCGGGTCATCTGGGCGGGGCGAAAGATCGCATGACGGTCGTCACCCGACTGGGGTCCGAGGATCTTGCAGCCATGGAGGCCGCCAACCGGTTGTTCGCCGAGGCGTTCGGCGAGGAGGGTTATCACGGTCCGCCCCCCGGTGAAGCCCATCTTCGAAAGCTGCTTGCCGATGACAAGTTCATCGCGCTGACAGCTCATCTTGATGGAAAACTGGCGGGAGCGCTGGCGGCTTATGAGCTGGTGAAATTCGAAGCGGAACGAAGCGAAATCTATATCTACGACCTCGCCGTGCTCGAACGATATCGGCGACAAGGGGTCGCGACTGCCCTGATCGAGGCGTTGCAGCCGATCGCCAGGGACAAGGGTGCTTGGGTTATTTATGTCCAGGCCGACCCCCCGGATGCGCCCGCGGTGGCGCTTTACGACAAGCTGGGAACCCGCGAAGAAGTGTACCACTTCGACATCAGCGTTTCCGGCGATCGATAGCCCAGACGAGCAGAGTCAGGAGGATTCCGGCGGCGAAGCCATAAAGCATGCCGAGAATCGGCTCGCCTCGCCCCAGCCCGACCAGCGTTCCCAGAATGAGGCCGAGGAAAAGGAAAATTCCCCCCGCGGCGGGGGAGCGGCGCTGGTTCATGGCCACCGCTTGGCAGATCGATCCATTGAGCGCCACCCAAACATGGTTGACGCATCGTTCACCTTGTCTGTCTCCGGAACTGAAAGATGCTCGGGGTTAGAGGGGACCCATGGACACGCCCTTCATTACCGGTCGAGCGGCCCTCGCTGACGCCGCCCTGCTGCTCGAAACCTATGGCGACGACGCCGGCTTCGAAGCCGCGGCGCGGGCCGAGGCCAGCCGCGATAATGGCAATGTCCTGAAATTCTGCCATTGGCGGCAGATCGAACGAGTAATCGTCACCCTCGCAGCTCAGGAAGTGCGCGGCACGGTGCACTGATCGAGCGCCAGCGCGCTTGAATTCCGCGCCAGCCCGCGTGCGCGCGGGAGGTGGAGTCTCCTCAAGCTCATGCTAGGCTCTCACCGATGGGTGAGCGTGGGCACCGGCGGGCGACCGCATTTCAATGGCTTATGGGCGGTGTCGGGCTGGCCATCGCCGCCGCGCCGCTTTGCGCGCAGGTGCCGCCCGCAGTTCCGGGCGAGCTCGATCCCTCCGCGCCACTCGAACCGATGCCGGACCTGGGCGTGGAGTGGCCGGACATGAACCAGCCCGAGCCCGAGCCTCCGCCCGAGGTTGAGGCGGTCGAGCCGGAAGCTGCAGAGGAAGCGACCGAGGAAGCCGCGGAGCGGGTCGAGGATATTGCGGCAACGCGGCCCTACCGCTGGACCATCACCGGAATCAGGGATCTGCCGGATGCCGCCGAAATCCGTTCGGGCTTTGAGGAACGATCAGTGCTTGAGGGCGACAGCGACGAAGCTGCCAACGCCGCCCAGATCGATCGCCGCGCCCGGGCCGATGCCGAGCTGTTGACCGAGCTGCTCCGGAGCCACGGCTATTATGACGCGCTGGTCGAGCCGAGCATCGAGGTTGCGGGCGCCGACCTCACCGTCCAGCTTACGGCCACGCCCGGCCCGCTCTACCGGTTCGAAAGCGTCGAGCTGCCGGGACTGCAGGAGGCGGCCGGCAATGAGGCCGAGCGGCTTCGCGAGGCATTTGCGGTCAAGTCCGGCGACCCGGTCGTGGCGCAGAAGGTCATCGATGCCGGCGTCGCACTGCAAGTTGCGCTGGGAGAGCGCGGGTTCGCGACCGCCAAGGTTGGCGAGCAGGATATCGTCATCGACCATGAGGCACAGACCGCGCGGCTTATCCTGCCCGT
>DASTVY010000275.1:0-3342 GCA_035758865.1 Sphingomicrobium sp.
TGGGCGCGGGTGACGTGCAATGGATGACCGCAGGACGCGGAATTCTTCATCAGGAAATGCCGCAAGGCGATCCGGAAGGACGCATGCACGGTTTCCAGCTCTGGGCAAACCTGCCCTCGTCACTGAAGATGAGCGCGCCTCGCTATCAGGACATTCCGGCGATCGAAATTCCGGAGGTTATCGACGATGACGGCAGCCGTGTTCGCGTGATCTGCGGTGACTTCTGGGGCAAGCGTGGTCCTGTCGACGGCGTCGCGGCCGACCCGCGCTATCTCGACGTTTGGATCCCGCCGGGTCGGCGCAAGGCCCTTCCGGTCGAGACTGAGCGGCACGCCTTTGCCTACATATTCGAGGGTGATGGGACATTCAGCCAAGCGTCGCAGCCGCTTGGCGTGCTGACCGAAAAAGCAGGTGGGGACGGCGATATCCTCGTGCGTGAGCGTACCGGGAATCGTTCGCTGGTGCTGTTCGACAGCGGCAGCGAAGTCACCGTGCAGGCGGGCGAGACCGGCATCCGCTTTCTTTTGGTCTCCGGCAGGCCGATCGAGGAGCCTGTCGCCTGGTACGGGCCCATCGTGATGAATACGCAAGCCGAACTTCAGCAGGCCGTCGCCGAGTTGCGAAACGGAACGTTCATCAAGCGCTGATCGCGCTGCTGCGCGATTTCGCCTGAGCCCTTCGTCGACAACAGAATAGCTCAGCCGCCCAACTTCTTTTGGATGCGCTGATCGAAGCGCGCGACGTTGACCACGACGCGCTCGTGAGAGCCGTTCCCGATTGGCTCCTTCTCGTCGTGCGCCTCGACGTGGAATACGAGGGTGCGGCCGTCCACTTTGATCAGTTCCGCCGTCGCGCCTATGCGCATGCCGACCGGAGTGGCGGCGAAGTGGCGGACATCGAGATGAATGCCGAGACTCTGATGACCGGTCGGTAGAAGGTGCTCGACCGCCGCCAGCGCCGCTGCCTCGATGACGTTGATCATGACGGGAGTGGCGAGCACGGGGACTCGTCCGCTACCGATGCGGGGGGCCGTGTGCTCCACGCCGACCAGCAGCTCTGACGAGCCTTTCATTCCGGTCTTCAACTGTGACAGGTCCATCATGGGCAGTCGATCATGGGCAGTCGATCATGGCAGTCGCCGGGCGCGGTCGGTAAAGGTCGCGGGCGAGAGCGCATTGTCCCAGACGCGGTGTGGAAGTTCAACTGACGCGCGCCGTGCTCGCCCGCGCGCCGTGCCCGGAATCCGCTGAGATTTCCTGCGCACAAGCGTCTGGACCACTGTCTCTGTGCTTTGCTTAGGCCGCAGGCCGGATGAGAGCCAGGCCCGTTTCCGGATCTTCGACCTTGCGCAGATGCGAGGGGCTGCCCACGCGGCAGCGCCGAGCGGAACCGATGTCTCCCTTATGGCGTTCCAACCGTGGGAGGGCTTGTGTCGATTTTGCGAGGGCTCCCGTGAAGATAACCACGAATCTATTGATCATCGGATCGATTTCAGTCCTCCTCGGTGCCTGTGGCGACGCTGCAAAATTGCCGGAGCAGGCCGGGGTTGGTCCCAATCCGACGATACCGCCGCCCAATACGACTCTCATTCCGACCGTGAACATCGCCGCGGCCAAAGGCTGGCCCGATGGCACCCAGCCGACCCCGGCCTCGGATCTCGCGGTCAATCCCTACGCCGCCGGTCTCGATCACCCCCGCTGGCTTTACGTGCTGCCCAATGGCGACGTCCTTGTCGCCGAGACCAATGGTCCGCCGCGACCTGACGACGCCAAAGGTGTCAAAGGCTTCTTCTTTCACATGGCGCAGAAGTGGGCGGGGGCCGGCGTCCCGAGCGCGAACCGCATTACGCTCCTGCGCGACGCCGACGGCGATGGCGTTGCGGAAACGCGAACGGTTTTCCTCAAAGACCTCAACTCGCCGTTCGGCATGGCGCTTGTCGGCAACGACCTCTACGTCGCCAATACCGACGCGATCATGCGCTTCCCCTATGCGGAGGGGGAAACTCAGATCAACGCGCCAGGCGTGAAGGTCGCCGACCTGCCTGCAGGTTCCATCAACCATCATTGGACGAAGAACATCATCGCCAGCCGCGACGGCTTGCACCTTTACGCCACCGTGGGATCAAACAGCAATGCAGGCGAGAACGGCTTGGACAAGGAGGATCGCCGGGCCGCCATTCTGGAGGTCGATCCGGCGACCGGGCAGTCCCGGGTGTTTGCCTCGGGCCTGCGTAATCCCAATGGGATGGCCTGGCAGCCTGAAACCGGCGTGCTATGGACGGTGGTGAATGAGCGCGACGAACTCGGCAGCGATCTCGTGCCGGACTATCTGACCTCGGTGAAGGACGGCGGGTTTTACGGCTGGCCATTCAGTTATTACGGGCAGCACGTGGATACCCGGGTGGCTCCACAGCAACCCGAACTGGTGGCCAAAGCGATCGTTCCCGACTACGCGCTCGGCAGCCACACCGCTTCGCTGGGGTTGACGTTTGCGCAGGGGACATTGCTGCCGGAGCGATACAGGAGCGGGGTCTTCGTCGGGCAACACGGTTCGTGGAATCGCAAGCCGCGCAGCGGATACAAGGTCATCTTCGTCCCATTCGTCGATGGGCGCCCGGCCGGACAGCCGTTGGATGTCCTCACTGGTTTCGTCAATTCCGACCACGAGGCGCTCGGCCGCCCGGTCGGCGTCGCCATCGATCGCGCCGGTGCTCTCCTGGTCGCCGACGATGTCGGCAACACCATTTGGCGTGTCGCGCCCGCGCCTGCGAAGGCGGCCATGGGGAAGTGATTTCGCGGGCGGTGCCGGCGGTACCACGCGCGGCATTGCGCGCCTTGGCTCCGCAGGCTGGGGCAGCGATAACAACGGCAGTCTCGGCGACGGAGTCGTAGCCTACGCCGAGGCGCCCGCGCCGGTCGTCGATGGCCGGAGGAATTTATGGCGTTTCCGTTTTTCACGATCGGCCATTCAACTCGCTCGGCGACCGAATTCATCGACTTGCTGAAGGCGCAGCAAGTCAGGGTCGTCGTTGACGTTCGGACCATTCCGCGATCGCGCTCAAATCCGCAATTCAACCACGACGTCCTTCCGCAGACGCTCGCGCAAGAGCAACTCCGCTATGAGCGGATCGGCGCGCTCGGCGGCCTGCGCGGAAAGCAGCATGAGGTTGCGCCAGGCGTGAACGGGTTCTGGCAAAATCAGAGCTTTCACAACTATGCCGACTACGGCCTGACCGAATCGTTTCATTCCGGCCTCGCGCGGCTGCGTGCGCTCGGCCAGGAGGAACGGTGCGCCATCATGTGCGCAGAGGCGGTCTGGTGGCGATGTCATCGCCGCATCATT
>DASTVY010000276.1:0-5818 GCA_035758865.1 Sphingomicrobium sp.
CAGGCATTCCAGCAAATAAGCCGGATCGGAATTCTTGAGGACGATGCCGCGTACCTTTAGCGCCTTCGCCTCGAGCAGCGCGGCGTCGTCGACCGCCGCGGTCAGGATAATGACCTTGACCGGTGATTTGTCCGCGCGCAGTTGCCGAAGCACATCCAGCCCGCTTCCGCCCGGCATCTGGATATCCAGAAGCAGGATATCGGGCTGGATCTGGTTCAATACCTCAAGGGCAGCTTGCCCCGTTCCGGCCATTCCGACGACTTCATAGCCGGTGTCGCGAAGCAGCACGTCGATCGCGGCCCGGATCATCGGATGATCGTCGGCAAGCAATATCCTCATCAGTGACTCGCCTCGGCAATTGGCAGGGAAATCGACAGCTTGGTCACGCCCATGCCGCGAGCGAGGTCCAATACTCCGCCCGCCAGCTCAACGCGATCCTTGAGAGAGGCGGGCAGTTCCAGCCGCCCGGCACGCACTGGAAATTCCGCACCATCATTGATGAACTCGAGCTTCAGGTCGTTGCCGTTGGCGGCCGCTTCGACCGTTACCGACTTTGCCGCGGCATGGCGCACTGCGTTGGCAACGGCCTCCCGCATCAGTTGGTGAGCATCGATCCTTACCCGCGTCGGAATCATGATTTCTGCCGGCTTCGCGATAAAATCGCACTGGACATCCCACTGCCGTGACAGGTGGGCGGCAAGTCCCTTCAAGTCCTTGGCGAAATCTTTGAAAGCCGTCACCGGTCCACTGCGCAGCGAGGTAATGAAGGTACGCAGTTCCCGCTGCTCCTGGAGCATGAGTTGCTTCAGCTCGTTGAGGTCGGGTTCGACGTCGCGGCCGGCAGAATTTGACCGCTTGATCGCTTCAAGCCTGAACGCGGCACCGGCCAGGAACTGGACGACGCTGTCGTGCAGATCCCGTGCGAGTGTCAGCCGCGAACGGGCTTCCGCATTTTCTTCTGCAGTGCGAAGCAGCCTGTGCCGTTGGATATGTGCTGCGGCTTTGGCTCCGCATTGGACCCCAGCGTCCAGGTGATCCGTGGCCAGACCGGGTATCTTCTCGAGAAAAAGGATTCCGTCGCCGCCGTCAGTCCGCAAGGGAATTGCGAGTCCTTCATCCAGCCGCAACTGCATGGCCGTTTCCGCGCGGATGCGATCGTAGGGATCGAAGGCGACCAGGTTTCGATTGGCGTCACGCCACAAGCCGCGTCGTTTGGGCAGGTCGTAAAGAAAAGGCATGCCGCCTATGCCGAGATCGGCTTCAGCTGGATCCGCCTCAAGCTCGGTCACGACGGAATTCTCGATTGCCATCCCCGATACGCGGCTTCGACCATGGTCGCACCACAGGATCATTCCCCGCATCGAATGAAGGCCGTCCAGCACGGATCTTAGCCCGCCTTCCAGCGGAGATTCGTCGAGGGCCGGTTGGCCGTCCAGCGCCTGGTCGCCGAAGGAAAAGCGCGGCCATTGCCGGCTCGCCCCGAACCAGATCAGGATCATCGACAGGATGGCGAGGTGGCCGGCCCTGATCACGAAACGGTCGGGCTCAAGCGGGTCTCCGGGCGTCAGATCCAGAAGGCCGGAGATGGTGAACATCAGGGCGAGAAGGACTGCGGTCAACGCCGTGGCGCGCCATCCCCAGCGGATCGCCGCCGACAGCATGACGAACATGAAAAAGGCAAAATATGGGCTGGTATGCCCATCGGTCAGCAGGACGAGCAGCGTAAAGATAAGGATGTCGATCGCATGAACCGGTCCTGCGAGCCGGGCGTCATACCACCAGCTGCTCCAGGTGATGAGGGCGATTGCCGCGGCGAAGACGATATATCCGATCAGCAACCCATAAGTTGCCGACGGCCTGTACATCGGCAATTCGATGTCCAGCCAGATCGCGATCAGGTAAAGCGTCGCGAGCATGAGGCGTCCAAGCGCGATTACGCGCCCTGACGAATGTTGAAGCCCCTTCCCCACGTATCGTTGCATATCGCATCGAAGCGGCGAGGCACAGTATGCCTGCCTCGATTCGGGACGATGCGTTTGCGCAACATTATCTTTCGGTAACTACCGGGCGCCGATCCCCAACTGGTATCTGACACTCGTCCAAGTCCCCTGGGGAGCGCTGGCAGCCCGTCGCGCTCCCCTCTTACTTTATCGCACGGGAGAGCGGTGGGGGCGGGGGTAGGACAGGAGAGGGTCGACAAAGCCCCCGATTTGCCGGCCCTCTCTGTTCACGTTGACGGGTCCCATTTTACGCCGAGATGGTGCGAACCCACGCTTGCCGGAGCTACGCCTGAGACCGGCTCGGCGCTACCTTGGGCGCCTTGCAAGGGAGATTCGAACAATGGGTTGGCTGATTGGCCGGACCGCTGCCATGTCCGATCCAGAAGGTGCTCGGCGCAAGGCGCTGGAACGGTTGCGGGGAATTGCGGAGATAGAGGATCCGGAGAGCCTGGTCGTTCCGATCCTGATCGACGCGATCCTGCTGGTGGAATCCTACCGCGGCGCAAGGCACCAGATAACTTTCCTCGACGATCTGACGGGAAGCGTTGATGGATTGCTTCGCGAATTGACCATCCTCGAGAAGTCGAAGGTTTGGGCAGCGGAGTAGGTAAAAGCCGGAACGGCTACCGGTATTTTGCCTTACTCGACGGGTCGATTCGGAGAAGTTACAAACCTTCGTGAGACGCCTCTCACTGGGGGTTTATAATGTCGGCGAACGGCGACCAACTGATGCCCGCCACGGCGGGGATTCACTCAGACCGGCAGCGGCTGTTCCTCCTCTATTTCGTCGGGGCGTTGGTCGATCTCGTCGTCCTCGGACTGTTTGAGGAATATTCTGACAAGGTCCACGTCGATTCATTCACCATCATGTTGCTGGCAGCCATCCTGCTCCAGCTGCTGCTGAAGGCGACGATCGCGGTCGAGCATAAAGTTGCGGCCTACTTCAAGTCGAAGCCGGGCGGATTCATGAAGTTCATGCGCTTCTTTTGCGCCTGGCTGGTGCTGTTCGGATCAAAGTTCGTGATCCTGGAGGCCCTGTCATTCGCCTTCGGCGAACGCGTCAAGTTCGAGGGCGTGTTTCACGGACTGGTGTGGTTGATCGTCGTGGTCGTGACGATGGTGATCGCGGAAGAAATTGTGGTCCGGATCTACCGAAAGCTTGCCTAGCTCTTCTTCAGAACATCCAGCGCCGCCAGGGTCATCGCCTCAGTCCCGGTGGAAATGACTACCTCTGCATCAGGCGCCCAGAAGGGCGAATGCAAGGATGGCAATTTGGTCGTGTCGCCGCCTGCTGCGTCCCATTTCACCTGGGGTACGCCGCCAACCCAGAACAGCGTTCCTTCAACCGACTGGTCATTGAGCCAATAACGACCGACGTCCTCGCCGACCATGAACGGTTGCAGCACGGTCGTACGCTCCGCACCGAAATGGCTGGCGAACAATTCAAGCGTGCGTTTGGCGAAGTTCTCGGAATTTTGGGTGGCAGGCGTGTGTTGCTCTTCGCGGATGGTGACGATCGGCATCCGATCATCGGGCACGCCGGCCGCGATCGCCTCGCCCCTGGCAATCCGCCCAATGCCCTCCAGCAGCAGCTTGCGCACCTCGGGCTTATAGGTGCGTACCGTGAGTTGCAGCTTGGCTTCGTCGGGAATGACATTGTGCTTGTTGCCGGCCTGGAAGCTGCCGACGGTCAACACCGCCGGATCGAGCGGGTTCTTCTCGCGGCTGACGAGGGTCTGCAGCGCAAGGACGATCCGCGAAGCGATGACGATCGGGTCCTTGGTCGATTGCGGCGATGCTCCATGGCCCCCGACGCCGCGCACGGTGACGTCGACATTGTCGACGCCCGCCGTCGTATAGCCCGGGGTCAGCCCAATCATTCCCGCGGGCAGGATCGCTGAATCGTGAAAGGCCAGGACATAGTTCGGCTTGGGAAAGCGGGTATAGAGCCCATCGGCGAGCATGGTCCTCGCGCCTTCGCCGGTCTCTTCTCCCGACTGGAGGTTCATGACCAGCGTACCCGACCATTGGTCCTTCAATGCTGCGAGCCGGCGCGCCGTGCCCAGCCAGGCGGCGATGTGCGTATCGTGTCCGCAAGCGTGCATGACCGGCGTCGGGCTGCCGTCGGGCAGTTTGCCGACGGCCTTTGAGGAGAAGGGTAGGCCGGTCTGTTCCTTGACCGGCAATGCATCCATATCGGCACGAAGCATCAGCACCGGTCCCGGCCCGTTTCGCAGCACGGCGACGAGACCCGTCTTTCCGACATGTTCGGTCACTTCGAAGCCGAGCTTGCGCATCTCGGGTGCCATTTTTGCCGGGGTGCGAATCTCCTTCATGCTGAGCTCGGGGTTGGCATGCATGTCGCGATAAACATTCATCAGCAGCGGCAGGTCGGCGCGGATCGACTCATTGAGCGTCGCTGCGGAGGCTGGGCCGGCGAGAACGGACGCAGTGAAAAGGGCCAGCACGCTACGGTTCATGTCAAAGCTCCGGGGTGAGATCGATCACGTCGAGCACCGATTCATAATTGGGGTAGGGCAGGACCATCCGCCAGCGATTGTCGCCGATCCGCTCCACCCAGCCGGCAACATCGCGGTCGGGATCGCTGCCATATTGATATGCCGCGGTCTCATCGCCGAGGACCAGCGTTCCCAGGAACACCTGGTGTAGCTGGTCGGCCGGATAGATCAGCCCGACATGGCGCTGCGATCCGCTGAGCTTGGTAAAGCGCTGCGCCATGCCGTGGTCGATGCGACAATGGAACGCGGGATATGCTACATATTCCAGCATCCCAGCCCTTTTCGCGCCCAGCTTGATCACCCGGCATTTATAGTTGCCGTCGGGGATTGGCCCGCCCAGCGCGGCGTCCGGTTCCAGCAACACTCCTTCGCTCGCGATTTCCGAACCATGGTTGGCGGCGCGTGCCTGCTCCAGGGCGCGGGTGAAGGCCTTGCGCCAGTCGCGCAGCTTCACTCGATCCTCAGCAGTCACGACGTTTTGCCAGCGCTGGACGGGCGGCGTCGCCGGGGTAGTCGCGCAGGCGGCGAGAGAGAGCAGGGACAGGGCAGCCAGGATCCGCATGGTTTTAGCCTAGGCAGCCGTCCAGCCGCCGTCCATGCTGAGATTGGCGCCCGTGATCGAAGCCGCACTGTCGCTGGTCAGGTAAAGCGCCAGGCTTGCAACCTCGTCGACCGTGACGAACCTTTTGGTCGGCTGCGCGGCCAGAAGCACATCATTCATCACTTGCTCGCGGGTCAGGCCGCGTGCCTTCATCGTGTCCGGGATCTGGTTTTCGACCAGCGGCGTCCAGACATAGCCGGGTGAGATGCAATTGACGGTGACACCGTCCCGCGCCGCTTCCAGTGCGATGGTCTTGGTGAACCCGGCGACGCCATGCTTCGCCGCGACATAGGCCGACTTGTTGGGCGAGGCGACCAGACTGTGGGCGGAGGCAGTGTTGATGATCCGGCCCCATTTGCGATCCCGCATCGCCGGCAAACAGAGCCGCGTCGTATGGAACACGGCGGTCAGGTTGATGCGCAGGATCGCGTCCCATTTTTCCACCGGGAAGCTTTCCACCGGGGACACGAATTGAATGCCTGCATTATTGACCAGGATGTCCGGCGCCGTGAGTTCGTGAGTGCATCGCTTGATCATCGCCTCGATCGCATCGGCATCGCCCAGGTCTGCGCCATCGTAGAGCACCTGCGCGCCGGATGATGTTTCCAGTTCCCGGCGCGTTTCCTCGATTTCTCCGGGATCGCCGAAGCCGTTGATCATCAGGCTTGCGCCCTCGAACGCGAACGCCCGGGCGATTG
>DASTVY010000278.1:0-5751 GCA_035758865.1 Sphingomicrobium sp.
CATAGTCGCCGAAGATGGCGATTGCTTCGTGCCCTTCGACGGCGTCCGCCAGTCGAGCCGCGGCCTTGTCCATGTCCTGGAAGCTGGACGGATCGGGCAGGAAATCGCGGATCGTCGGCGCCCGGTGACGGGCGAGGTCCGCCTCCTCGACCCCCCTGGAAAGCAAGAGCTGGTCGACGAGGTTGCGTGACAGCTCGTCGCCACCGCTGCGCCGCCAGCGCCATGGCTGACCGAGCAAGCTGCTTTCCACGCCGCAGGCGAACGGGCTCATGACAACAGCTGGGCGCGAAGCGCCACGGCTTCTCGGCGAGTTAGCGCAGGAACATGATGATCGGAAAATCCGCTTCCGCCCGCCACGCCGAGCCGAAGCGTGCAGATTCCGAAAATGCGGCTCCACCAGCTTTCGCTGACATCGATGCTCTGGATCTTGATTTGCGGGATCATCGAGCGGCGATGGCGCCACCAGCCGGTCTCAATGAACAGGCCACCTTTTTCGAAGGCGTAACGCGTATGATTCCAATCGAACCAGCGGACGACGATCGCCATGGCAGCCCCGCCGAGCCAGAGGAGGCCGACGGGTCCCAGAAGTGGCAAGGTGACGAGCGTCGCCAGTGCAGCAGGCAACAGGATGCCGATGAAACTGGTTACAAATGCACGCGATACCGGCCGCCAGCTCTGCGACGGGACTGCAGCCTGCCATTCGAGCGATGAAAGGATGGAGTCCGCTTCCCTTTCGCGGGCGAGGGGAGCAACGACATGGTCGCCCTTGCCCCCGTCCTGGGCCAGGCTCTGAAGCTTCAATTCCCACCAGCCGAAGCGTCGGCGTATGGGCCCGTTGGCGAGTATTGCGGCCTGTACCCGCTTTGCAGGGATCGACACATCGGTCAGCGTCAGGAGGCCCCGGCGGCGACGGAATCCGGTTGCCGTGCGGTCGAGCCGGAAGCCATATTCGCGAAGCAGGGTGCGGATCAGGCCCGTGCCGATGCCGAGCAACAGCAGCACCATTGTCCCCGCAAGTGCGGCGATGATCTGATGGTCCATGATCGTGTCGCGCAAAGGCGCCGACTGGGCCAGCAAACCGACCCAGAACGATCGCTCAAACGGATCGAATCCCAAGGCATCGCCCATTGTCTGGGTGAGGCCGAACAGGCCGGCGATGACTGCCAGCGAGAAGTTGAACACTCCGGCAGTCAGCACCCGCCGAAGGTCCATTGCGTAGATCGGCGCTGAATCCTCTCCGACTGCTTCGGCGGCCACCTGTGGCACCACCTGGCCGCGGCGCGCTCGGATATGCTCACGCAACGCCTCTGCCCGCTCAAGCGATATGGTGTGGAGGACACCTTCTTCCTGCTTGCCGCCGGCCGATCCACCGGTTTCCAATTTAACCCGGGCAAGGCCGAAGATGCGATGCAGCGGACCCTGTTCCAGGTCCACGTCGGTCACCCGGTCGAAGGGGATTACACGGCTGGTCCGCGACAGCCAGCCGCTGTCGATCCTGAGCTCGTGCGGCCCGACCCGATATTCGAGCTTCAGCCACCGCACCAGAAGCGAACCGAGAGAAAAGACCGCGAACAGCAGGCCCATCAGCAGGACGATCCACCAACGGCCCTGCGCTGCAAACACCGCTCCGCCGGCGATCAACCCCCAGGCTCCCCGGACCGACTGGCCAAGACCGGTCAGCAGGTACAGCGGGTGAAGCCGCTCGGGCGGGCCGAGCTGGTCCTGGGATAGTGGCAGGGCGGCGGCTTGGCTCATTCGGAATCGGCGCGGATTTCGTGGCGAATGGCTTCGCGGATCTCGGCCGCGCGATCCGGTGAAAGCCCGGGCAGGGTGACGACGCTGTTATGAGTTCCAGCAGTGTGGACGACCAGGGTCGCAGTTCCGAACATCTTGTCGAACGGCCCGCGCATGACGTCGATATGCTGCACCCGAACGAAGGGAACGATCGTGTCGGTGTGGAACAGCCATCCCCGGACCGTGCGCAGCAGCCGGCCGTCGAGGGCATAGCCTAGCCGGCGATAAATTCGGTCGGGCGCGACCATAATTGCGCTGAGTGCAATTGCTCCCGCAAGGGCCGGTAGCAGCCCCGCGAACGAGGTCGATGCCATGACGGTCCGGTCAACGATAAGCGCCGCGACGAATAATGGCACCCAGAACACCGCGGCCCTCGCTCGCAACGCATTTCGATAGGCGGGCTCGACCTGCTGCAGGTCCGCCGGAATGGCATAAGTTGTCATGCGCCGATGATACAGGGCGCGTGACCGCTCACAAGGAAATTAGAGGGGTTTGTGGTAGGCCGTTGAAACCCGCCGGACGGTCCCCGAGCTGGCGCGCATCACGATGCTTTCGGTCGTCGTCGTCCCGCCGCGCTGGCGCTTCACGCCCTTCAGCAGCGAGCCGTCGGTGACGCCGGTCGCGGCGAAGATGCAGTCGCCCTTGGCCATGTCTTCCATCGAATAGATGCGGTCGAGGTCGTCGATCCCCCAACGGCGGGCGCGGCCTCGCTCGTCGTCGTTGCGGAAGACCAGCCGGCCTTGCATCTGCCCGCCGACGCAGCGCAGCGCGGCCGCGGCGAGCACGCCTTCCGGTGCACCGCCGGTGCCCAGATAAATGTCGACGCCGGTATCCTGGTCGGTGGTGGCGATCACGCCAGCGACATCGCCGTCCGGGATCAGCTTGATCCCACATCCCAATGTTCGAAGCTCTGCAACGATCGCGTCGTGGCGCGGCCGGTCGAGAACGCAGGCGATGATCTCGTTCGGCTGGACATTCTTTGCGGCGGCCAGCGCTCGAACGTTCTCAGACACCGATTTCTCGAGGCTGACCGTTCCTTCCGGATAGCCCGGGCCGATCGCGATCTTTTCCATGTAGACGTCAGGCGCGTTAAGCAGACATCCCTCTTCCGCGATGGCCAGCACTGCCAACGCATTAGGCCCGGCATTGGCGGTGATCGTGGTCCCCTCCAGCGGATCGAGCGCAATGTCGATTGCCGGTCCGTTGCCCTCGGAACAGCCGACCTTTTCGCCAATGTAGAGCATGGGCGCTTCGTCGCGCTCGCCTTCGCCGATCACCACTGTGCCGGCCATCGGCAGCTCGTTGAGCGCCGCGCGCATCGCCTCGACCGCTGCTGCATCGGCGGCATCATTGTCGCCACGGCCGATCCAGCGGGATGCGGCAATCGCCGCGGCCTCTGTCACCCGGACCATTTCGAGGACGAGGACACGATCAAGTACGTGACTGGCGCTGACCATGATGGGATTGGCTTCCTGGAGATGAGATGAATCGTTGGCGTGCCGATAGGAGTTGGTGGCGGCACGTGCAACTACCCTGCTCAGCCCTCCTCGACCTCATGCTCAAGGATCTCGGTCCGAACGTGGACAGCACGAGTGCCGAGCCGGGTTTCGTAGAGGAAGATGACGAAGCCGACGCCGGTACTGGTCATGGCGGCGATGAACAGCAGCGCGATCGCCGTGCCGAAACGCAATCCCGACAAGAAGCCGGCGAACAACAACACGACTACGGTCGAAATCAGGATTGCCGCCAGCACCGTCGCGAAGATGGCCTGGTTGACCACCTTGATGCGCCGGTCGAGCAGCCGCATTTCGCGGATCAGCCGGTCATGCTCGTCACCGCGGCTGTCGAGGATCCTCGGCTCCAGCTCGCGCGTGCGGTCGATGATCCGCGCAAGTCGGCCGACGCAGACGTTGAGGAAGGCGCCGAGGCCCGCAAACAGGAAGACCGGCGCCACGGCCAGCTGGATGATCTGCGCCAGGTAGCGAATATCGGGCGCATGTGGCAGGACGGAGCTGCTATCCATGAACGCGGATATGCATCACCGCGTCACGGTTGGCGAGCTTGCGCTTCCTAGCCCTCGATGACGACCTTGTTGCCCGGCTTGGTCAGCTCATAGAGCTGCTTGGCGAACTTCATCGGCAGCCGGATGCAGCCGTGGCTGGCGGGATAGCCCGGCGTTACTCCGCCGTGGATGGCGATGCCCTTGTCGTCGATGTTCTGCATGAAGGGCATCGGCGCATTGTCATATTTCTTCGACCGATACATCGGCCGTTTCCAATTGATCGTCCAGAAGCCAAGCGGGGTCGGGTGGCCCTTCTTGCCGGTCGAGATGTTGGTGACGCCGATCAGGCTCTCGCCCTTGAAGATGAAGCCCACCTGGTTGGCAATGTCGAGGGTAATGCTGACGTCACCCTCGGCCGGGATTGCGGCGGCCGGGAGCCAATAATGCTCACCGGCTTTCAGGCGAACCTTGCCGAACGTGGCATACATCGCCTCATAGCCTTTTTCCGAAAAGCCGTTGGTCCAGCGATAGTTGGTCGGCGGAGCGACGGACACCGGCTGGGCAATCTGTGGTGGAGGCGGCGGAGGCGGCGGAACGGTCGAACAGGATGCCAGGACCGCGAGGCCACCGACCGCAACCAGCGTACGAAGCTTCATCATCCCTTTGTGTCCCGCTCAAAAAACCTTGCCGATCAAGTGCATGAGCCATGACCCAAGCACAAGCAGGGAGAGTTAACTAGCAACCACCATCCAACGTTCCATGGCCCCGGCTGGCCGATAACCGGCCTGTGAACCGTAGGGCCGCTTGACGCGTTATGTTTGGCAGTTAGCGTGCCCGACCGGCGTGTGGGGAGTGGAGTCGATGGAAAGAACAGGAATGCCGCTGGCCGGCATTGGCCAATTTGCCGTGGTCGCGTTGGCCATTGTTGCGCTTTATGCGTTCCTTCAGGACTTCATGAGCCCCGACTGGCCGGCCTGGATCTTGTCGCCGCTGCTGCTGATTGGATTCCGCGGAGCCATATCGGCCACTCGTGAAGGCAGCATCGCCAGGGCCGCCTTGTGGCAGTCGGCGCTTCTGATCATCCCGTTCACCGGCATCTACGGGCTGCTCGATGTCGTCTTTTCTTCCGACGGACCGGTTTGGCTGCTGACACCGATCATCGTCGGCGCTCTGTGGATGCTCTTCTCGCAAGTTGTCGACATCGAAGCCGACTAGGCCAACGCCAGCATTTTCTTGATCCCGCGCGCGGCTTGCCGCAGCCGCTGTTCGTTTTCGACCAGTGCGATTCGGACGAAGCCTTCGCCTTCCTCGCCAAACCCGACGCCCGGGGCGACCGCGACATGAGCCTCGGTCAGCAGCTGCTTTGCGAATTCCATTGATCCCATGTGCCGGAAGGCTTCGGGGATCGGCGCCCAGGCGAACATGCTGGCCATGGGCACCGGGACATCCCACCCGGCACGGCCGAAACATTCGACCAGTACGTCGCGCCGCTTCTTATAGAGCTGGCGATTGGCCTCGACGCAGTCCTGCGGGCCGTTCAGCGCCGCAACCGCCGCCGCCTGGATCGGTGTGAAAGCGCCATAGTCGAGGTAGCTCTTCACCCGAGTCAGCGCGCTGATCAGCTGCTCGTTGCCGACCGCGAACCCCATTCGCCAGCCGGCCATCGAATAGGTCTTGGACATCGACGTGAACTCGACCGCGATGTCCTTCGCCCCCTCGACCTGCAGGATCGAAGGGGTGGGCGTATCTCCGAAGTAGATTTCGGCATAAGCGAGGTCGGAAATGACGATCAGCTCATGCTCGCGCGCGAAAGCCACCAGCCGTTCGTAGAAGGCCAGATCGGCGACGTAAGCCGTCGGGTTGGACGGATAGCCGACCACCAGCACCTTGGGCCGGGGCACCGTGTAGCGCATCGCCTTCTCGAGCCGATCGAAGAAATCCGGGCCGGGGACGGC
>DASTVY010000316.1:0-7053 GCA_035758865.1 Sphingomicrobium sp.
GACGTGCCGGAAACGGATGTTCGCACGGCGCTCAAGACCGGCGATATGGGCTTCCTGCACAGCTACACCACCGGCTCGGCGGTCGACGGGCCGGGAATCCGGGTTGTCGCCTGGACGACTGCATGCATGTTCCGTTGCCGCTATTGCCACAACCCCGACACCTGGACGCTGAGCAATGGCATCCCGGTAACGCTTGAACGCGCGATCGACGGCGTTCGCAAATATGCGCACGGCCTGAAGCTGATGCATGGCGGCTTCACTTTGTCGGGCGGCGAGCCGCTGATGCAGGACCGGTTCGCGGTTCGGCTACTTGCGGCGGTCAAGGCGATGGGCGTCCACACCGCGATCGAAACCAATGGCTTTTTCGGAGACCGGCTGACCGACGAGGAGCTCAAGAACATCGACCTCGTTATCCTCGACATGAAGGCGTTCACGCCCGAACAGCATGACCGCGTCACCGGCATCAAGGACAATGAGGAGGTGAAGCACTTCGCTCGCCGGCTGGCCGATCTGAAGCGGCCGATGTGGCTTCGCTACGTACTCGTCCCGGGCCTGACCGACGTCACTGAAGAAATGGAGCAGATGGCCAAGTTTGCGGCCTCCCTTGGCGTCGTCGAACGGGTCGAGATCCTGCCCTTCCATCAGCTCGGCGAATATAAATGGGAGCGGCTGAAGCTCGACTACCAGCTGAAGGATACGCATCCTCCCTCAGGCGAACTGATCGCCAAGGCGATCGGCATTTTCCAGGATGCAGGGCTGAACGCCGCCTAGGTAAACTTCCCCATTGCTGGGGAACGAGAAGTGGGAAAATAAGTTAGCGTAACCGGGCGTTCGGAATCGTGGGAACAGGGGCATGACTGAACCGGCTTATCCCGTAACGCGGCATGATTATGCCGATGACGCACAGGAGCTCGAGCGCCTGGAAGAGTCGTTGGAAGGCGGCCCCAAAGGCGCCGTCACCGTTTCACTGATCGCAGTCCTGCTGCTCATGGTCGGCTGGCTTGGAATGTACTTCCTGGTCTTCCTGCCGCGCGGAACGGTCGGCTGAGATGGCGATCAACGAACAAGCCATCCTGAAGTCAGAACTGCGCTGGGCGGTGGTCGTGGGCGGGATCATCGCAGTAATCCTCAGCGCCGTTCTCTATGCGGCGATCGCGATGCATGTGAATCCGCCGTCCAACCGCGAATATGTCGATCCCAAGACGCTGCACCTGTCGGCAGAGTTCACCGAAGCCAACCTTGGCACTCGGATCGATCCGGACGGACGGGTCGTAGCCCGGCTGATCACCACCCAGTTCGAATTCGTGCCCAATTGCATCGTCCTGCCGGCCGAGCGCGACGTGACGCTGCGCTTCGCGACGCCAGACGTGATCCATGGCATCCTGGTCACCGGCACCAACGTCAACACGATGGTCGTTCCGGGCTATGTCGCGCAGGTCCACACCCGCTTCACCAAGACCGGCGACCTGCTGATGCCTTGCCATGAATATTGCGGGCTCGGCCATACGCAGATGATCGCCACGGTGAAGGTAGTGCCGCCCGAACAATTCCGTCCGGATGCGCAAGGGAGGGCAAACTGTGGCGACGATCGCTGAACCCATGCCCGCACCGCGCAGCGAGCCGGCTGGCGCCCTGACCGGTGGCCTGGAGGTGCGCAAACTGGTCATCGCCCATGCCTGGGTGGCAATCGCCGCCTTCGCCGTCGCCTGCATGCTGGGCGTCTGGCAGATGTGGGCGCGTAGCCCGCTGGAGGCCCCGGCCCATACCGCAGCCAACTATTTCCGCTCGGTGACGCTGCACGGCGTCTCCATGGCCTTCGTGCTCACCACCTTCTTCATCATGGCGTTCGGCTATTTCGTCGCCGAGACCGCGCTGAAACGGCCCGTGCCCGCCCTCAAATTCGCCTGGGTCGCCTTTTGGATGGGGATTGTCGGCGTATTGATGGCGGCCCTTTCGATTATCAGCGGCAACGCCTCGGTTCTCTACACCTTCTACCCGCCGCTTACCGCCACAGCCTGGTACTACATCGGGCTGGTACTGGTCGTCGTTGCGTCGTGGATCTGGTGCCTGATCATGATCCTGGCGATGCGCGAGTGGAAGGCCGCCAACCCCGGACAAGCAGTGCCGCTAGTCATGTTCGCCACGGTCGCCAACGCCGTGATGTGGCTCTGGACCACGGTCGGAGTCGCGGCCGAGCTGCTCTTCCAGGTCATTCCCGCTGCGATGGGATTCAACGGAATGGTCGACGTCGGCCTGTCGCGGACTCTGTTCAGCTGGACGCTCCACGCGATCGTCTATTTCTGGCTGTTCCCAAGCTACATCGCTTTTTACACGATGTTCCCCCGCGCCGCCGGCGGCCGCCTTTATTCCGACACGATGGGTCGTCTCGCCTTTATCGGTTTCATCATCTACTCGCTTCCGGTCGGCCTCCATCACCTGCTGATGGATCCCGAACATTCCAACGGATTCAAATATCTGCAGACGTTCCTCACCGCGCTCGTCTCGGTGCCGACCCTGCTAACCATTTTCACCATCACCGCTTCTGCCGAGGTTGCAGGGCGAATGCGCGGCGGAACCGGAACCTTCGGCTGGATCAAGACGCTGCCTTGGGGACGGCCGATGGTCCTGGCGACCGGACTCGCCTTTTTCATGCTGTTCTGGGGAGGCGGCGGCGGCCTCATCAACATGAGCTACGGCATGAACGCCATGGTCCATAACACCAGCTGGGTCACCGCCCATTTCCATCTCATCTTCGGCGGCACCGTCGTCATCATGTATTTCGCCATCGCCTACGCGATGTGGCCGGTGCTCACCGGGCGCGCCTTCGCCAGCATGAAGCCGCTCCTGGCGCAGCTTTGGTTGTGGTTCATCGGCATGATGGTGATGACACTGCCATGGCACTGGACCGGCCTTCAGGGCCAGTGGCGGCGGATCGCGGCGTTCGACTATTCCAACCCGCTGATTGCCAGCTGGGGCCCGTGGGTCATCGTGTCGTTGATCGGCGGAATAATCCTGGCGGTCAGCGCACTGCTGTTCGTCTGGAACCTTGTCATGCTTCACCGGTCTTCGTCGCCCCGAACCAGCATCGCAGAAGTGCCCTATGCGGAGGCCATTCACCCGCCCGAACGTTTACCGGCTTCGCTCAACGGCTTCGGGCTGTGGAATGTGATCGTCGCAGTGCTCATGCTGCTCGCCTACGGTTATCCGATCGCCCAATTCTTCATCGATCCACCGCCACAGGCGGTCGTTCATAGGCTGCACTGACATGGCAGAGAAACCTCCCAGCGAACGATCGCCGGCCGGGTCACCCGCCGAGCAGGCCGCGGTCGACCATCATTGGCGGCGCTTGGCGTTGGCCGGCGTTGGCGTCGCCGTCACCATTGGAGCGGTGATCGGATTCGTCCTGATTCCGGCCGGACAGCGCGAAAACGCCCACCTCTCCATGGAAAGCGCCATGCGCCGTGCCGCGGGCTTCGAACCTGGATCGCCCGCGCAGCCGCAGCCGGGCGCCGTGACGAACGCCTTTCCAGTCAGCCAAGTGAGCTGGGACCCGGAGATCATGCGGCATCTTGCGGCAACCAATACGGAGCGCGGTGAGCAGCTGGCCGGGGAAGTTTGCGCCGCCTGCCACGGCGACAAGGGCCTCAGCCAGACCAGCAACATTCCAAGCCTGGCCGGGCAGACCAGCTACGCGATCTACAAGCAGCTTCACGATTATCGGTCGGGCGCACGAACGAATGAGCAGATGACCGGCGTTGCGCAGTCCCTTAAGGTCGGCGACCTCGCCAGCATCGCGGCCTATTATGCGGCCGCGGGCCAGCAATATGCCGCCATTGGCCGTCGCGACCTGTCTGGCGAGCCTGAAATCATCAAGCTGGTCTGGGAGGGCGATACGAGACGCCGTATCCCGGCCTGCATGAGCTGCCACACCAATGGCGTCGGCGGACCGATCGAAACGCCCGCCCTGCTTGGCCAGAACCGCGAATATATGGTCGCCCAGCTCAACGCCTATGCCGCCGACGGCCGCAAGAACGACGTCTATGGGCGGATGCGCGGCATAGCGCGCCGGCTGACCCCGCAGGAGCGCGAGCAGGTCGCCCGCTATCTGCAGGGCACCCTCTAGCCCCTAGCTATTTTCCGATTTCCTTGGTCAGGAAGGACCACAGCAGGGCCGCGCGCATCGCATCCTCGCTACGGTCCGCGCCAACCGAGTGCCCGCCTTCCAGATACTCGTGATAATAGACCGTGTTTCCGCCTGCGCCGAGCTTCGCCGCCATCTTGCGCGCATGGCCGGGGTGCACGCGGTCGTCCTTGGTCGACAGGTAGAAGAAGGTCGGCGGATAGCGCACGCCCGGCCGCACCTGCTGATAGGGCGAATATTTGGACAGGAACGCCCAATCCTCCGGCTTGTCCGGGTCGCCATATTCATCGATCCAGGATGCGCCGGCCAGGAGATGTGAATAGCGCTTCATGTCGTGAAGCGGCGATCCGGAAATCACCGCCGAATAGAGGTCGGGATGCTGCGTCAGAGCGGCGCCCACCAGCACACCGCCATTAGACCTGCCGGAAATGGCGATGCCATCCTTGCGCGCCACGCCGTCCGCGATCAAATCGCGCGAGACGGCTTCCAGGTCGTCGAAGCTGTTCTGGCGTTTTTCGCGCAGCGCATCGCGCCACCATCCCGGACCATATTCACCACCGCCGCGGATATTGGCGAGAACGAAGGCACCACCCTGCTCCACCCAGAACAGCCCAAGCGGACCCGAACGATAGGGCTGCGCCGTCAGATAGGTCGGAGTCTGCGCGGCACGAAACCCGCCATAGGCGTGGACCAGTACCCCGGTCGGCTTGGTGGCGCCTTTCTTGCGCACCAGGAAATAAGGAATCCTGGTCCCGTCCTTCGACGCCGCGAAGCGCTGGTCGACCGTGAATTTCGAAGCATCGAATTGCGCCGGTAAAGCTTGCACCGTGCCAATCTTTGCGGTCGCGTCGATCGACATCAATGTGGTTGGGGTCAGCATCCCCTCGACCGTGGCAAAGGCGATGTCCTGCTTGTCGGCGGTGCCGACGATATGGATCGTGCTGTTCGCCGGCAGAGGCATCGCCTTGCTCGACCAGCTTCCATCCGACTGGCGCCGGAGAGCGAATAATTTGCCCGACACATCGTCGAGCGCCTTGATCCACAAGACGTTGTCGCTCGCATTAACATCTTCGATCGCCTGGCTCTTGCTCGGCGCCATCACCAGGTTCGGCGCAGGATTCTGTCCGGCCAGCATCCGTTGTATGTCGAACGCGACGACCGAGCCCGGCTGAAACTGCCCGAGCGGCTCGACCAGGGTCGCGATCGCCTGGCCTGAAATCACGGTGTTGAAGTTCGCCGTCTCGGGGATCGGCAGGTCGACCCAGCGCCCGTCGGGAGTCCGCATCGACAGACGCGATTCATAGAATCCGACGTTGCGGCTGATCCCGACGCGGCGGATGTCGCCGTCCATGACCGCAAGCGGGCTAATGCCGATGTCGTCCTCGGCGACTTCCGCGATCCTGGTCGCCGCGCTCCATGGCGTTCCGCGCTTCCATTCCTTGACGATACGCGCGTAGCCGGACTTCGTGACCGTCCCCTCGCCTTCGGCCATCGCCACCAGCAGCGTGTCGCGGTCGACCCAGGTTGAGCTGTTCTTGCTTTCGGGGACAACAAAGCCGCCATCGACGAACTTGCCGGTCGAAATATCGAATTCGCGAACCACGTCCGCGTCGCTTCCGCCGGGACTCAGCGAAACGAGGCAGCGCTGATATTCGGGCGGCAGGCAGTCGGCGCCATGCCACACCCAGCTCTTGCCCTCCGCCTTGCCCAGCGCGTCGACGTCAATCAGCGTCCGCCACACCGGCTTGCCAGCGAGATAATCGGCAAGAGGCGACACGCGCCAAAGCCCACGCTTGTGGTTGGCGTCAACCCAATGATTGGCCACCAGCTCTCCCATCACGTCGTCGGGCGTCGCGATCTGGTTCGGATCGTTGAGAATGGCCAGTGCCCGCTGGCGATGTTCTTCGAACCCGGGCGCTTTGGTCAGGTCCGCCTCGGTCGCGGCATTCCACGCCTTCACCTGCTCAAGCGCCTTGGCGCCCTCGATTTCCTCCAGCCAAAGATACGGATCATCGCTTTGAGCGGGGGCAGTGGTTGCAGCGGCTGCGGCCAGCGCGGCGAAAAAGAATTTACGCAAAGGACGACTCTCCGGAAGTTTCGCGCCTTGGTAAGGCTAAGTCCGGGTGCGTCAATCAGCCCTTCGACGAGTGGACGAAGGTCAGCGCAACGCCGGCGTAGATCGCTTGCTTAAATAGCAATTCGAACGCAACATCCGGCGCGGGGCAAAATGGCGAGTATCTTCCTCAGCTACGCCCGCGAGGATCTAGGCGCGGCGAAGGCGCTGGCCAGCGCGCTGGAGCGCATCGGCCATTCCGTCTGGTGGGATCGTCACATCAAGGGCGGCACCCAGTTCGCGGCGGAGATAGAGGCCGCGCTCGGCAAGGCAGATGCCGTCGTCGTACTTTGGTCACCGGCCTCGATCGGTTCGCCCTGGGTGAGGGACGAGGCATCCGCAGCTCGCGACAGCGGCCGGCTCGTGCCGGCAACGCTCGGTGGCGCGATGCCGCCGATGGGATTCCGCCAATATCAATCGGTCGACCTCACCGGCTGGAAGCATCGGCGGCAATCCAAGCTTTTCTCCGCTCTGGAGGAGGCCGTTGAGGTCGTGCTCGCCGGGAAAGGCATGCCGGAACGGTCGATTGCTGAGCCGACAAAGGCGCCGCAGCGCCGGATGCGGTTGATAGCGATGGTCGCCGTGCTGCTGATCATAAGTGCCGCCGCCATCTATTTGTACCGGGAAAAGTGGGCCGCGTCCGGGCCGATTGCATTGGCGGTGCTGCCCTTTGACGCAGTTCCAGCCGATGCAACGAACAGCCCGTTCGCCGAGGGACTGGCCGAGGAGATTTCAGGGGAGCTCGCCCGCAACCCCCGGCTGCAACTGATCGGCCGCACTTCCGCGTCGATGTTCAAAA
>DASTVY010000028.1:0-9403 GCA_035758865.1 Sphingomicrobium sp.
CAAGTGCGCTCAGCCTCCGACGGTCGTGCGGCGAAGGTCGCGGGCCCGGGTGAGGATGATGTCCTCAAGCTTCTGGACAGTGGCGGCAGCAACCGGCGCATCAACCCAGACGCCATTCTGGTTGACCTGCCGGCTGGCAGCCACCTTGAGCGCATCGGCGCGCAGATCCTGGTCGATGATCGAAACGGTCAGCTTGACGCGCTCGGTCGGAGTGGTCGGGTTGACGTACCAGTCGGTGACGATGACCCCGCCGTTGGAGTCGGCGGTGATCAGCGGTGCGAAAGATAAGGTGTCGACCGCCGCTCGCCACAGATAGGTGTTGACGCCGATCTGCGTCATTCGCGACGGGGCGAGCTCGGTCGGGATATCCCGGTTCTTCGAACATCCGGAAACAACGGCACCGGCGGCAATCAAGGCAACAAGGGGAAGCGTGAAGCGGGACATGGTTCTCTCTTCGCGAAGGTCTTTCATTGGGCGTTATAGATGCTGGTCGCTTCTCGGCAAGCGAGAGAATCTTGACCCGGTTCGGGACGGTCTTGTGGACTCCTTGCCACAGCAGGTGGCGGAATCGAATTGAGTCATGGAAGAGTCAGCTTGGAAGGCATATATCCGAGACTCACAGGAGTCTGTTTCTCGTGTTCAACAGGGTGGCCATATCGTCGGGGAGGGCAGCTGTCTTGCTTGCGGCGTCGGCGCTCGTCATGACGCCAGCGATCGGTCTGGCCGCGGCCGCGAAGCAGCGCCCGCCTGCCATCTCCTTGAGTTTCGACAAGATTTCAGGTTTCACCCCGGCAGGCGCAGATCCGCGGCTGGCCGCCATTTTTGCAAACCGCGATTCGTCTATTGGCGATTTCAAGTTCACTCCGGCAGCGGCCAAGGGCCGTCCTTCGCAGGTACGAGTCGCGGTCCGGGCGCGCGGTGCGGCGACTCCGGCACGGCCGGTTGAGGTCGCCGTCGCTTCGCCGGTCAGCAGCCTGGCGCCCGCACAATATGATCTTGGCGTCGCCGTCGGCTGGAAGCGTTTTGCAGTTTCGGGTGACGTCGGCCGTACCAGCAGCCCGGATCCGGTGATCGGTACGCGCGAAACCGCGATTGTCGGAGTCAGCTATAACCTCAAGAAGTTCACCGGCCGTGTCGCGGTGGGCGGCGAGCGCAACGACAGCCGCGTCGCCAATCTTGCTCGTCCGGACAGCATGTCGGTCGACCTTGGCGGCTCCTACAATATCAGTCGCAACATCGCGCTGACTGGCGGCGTCCGCTACAAGATCGAGCGGGACGAGATCCCGGCGCTTGCCGAGGATCGTCGCGACAGCAAGGCTGTCTACGTCGGGACCGCTTTCAAGTTTTAGTCTGGCTTCCTAGCCAGCAATCGATCCCTGCAAATCCATGGAACAGGCCCCGATAGGCCTGATCGAGTTCGTCGAACCGCAATTGGCTCATACCGCCCAAAGCGATCGCCGGCCTGCCTGCTCGCCGGGCCAACTCCGCCGCCCGATCCAATCCCAGGCTGGGCGAATTCGAATGAGAGCGCGTGCCATGAATCGGGGCAATAAACGCCAGCGCAGCGCCGAAATGTCGCGCGCGTTCGGCTTCAGCTTCGTTATGAACTGCCATGGAGATGGGCTGGCTGCCGATATCGTCAGGATTGTGAAGCAGGGAGGCCCCCAATTCCTCTGCCAGTCGGGCGGACCCGGCGACTGCGAGAAGCAGGCCCCGTTCACGCGCCGCCGAAGCGACTTCTTCGCCGAGGCGAAACCGGTCGCCAGGGGCAAGGCTGTAATGACGAAACATGATTCCGCCGAGTCCCCGCGGGAGCCGATCGATGGCTTCCCACAGCCGTTCGCCGATCCGCTCGTCGGTCATCAGCCATTGCCGCGGCCATGAGGGCTGGTTCGCTGCCATCGCTATTCCTATAGCGCGGGTCATGACCGATGCCGCAACCCGACTGTCCCTCGTTCGCGAACAGATTGGGCGCGCCGCAAAGGCTGCAAAACGCAGGCCGGACGATGTCACGCTGGTTGCCGTCACCAAGCAGCGCAGCGCTGAAGAAATCGGCCCGCTGATCGCTGCCGGGGTCACGGATTTTGGAGAGAACCGAGTCCCCGAGGCCGCCGAAAAGTGGCCGTCCTTGATGGCCGCCCATCCGGGTCTCAAGCTGCACATGATTGGGCGCTTGCAGTCCAACAAGGCCGAAGATGCGGTGCGCCTGTTCGACACGATCCATTCGCTCGATCGTCCCTCGCTGCTCTCTGCCCTGGTCGCCGCCACGGAGAAAGTCGGCCGGTCGCCGGACGTCTTTGTCCAGGTGAACATAGGCGGAGAAGAGCAGAAGGGCGGGGTGGCGATCGACGACCTCGCGGCCTTCCTTGACCAGGTTCGAGCCTCGCCGCTGCGGCTGGCGGGACTGATGGCGATGCCGCCGCTTGGTCGGCAGGCCGGGCCCTACTTCGCGCTGCTGGCCGAACTCGGACGGCGGCATGGCATCGACGGACTCAGCATGGGCATGTCGGCGGATTTCCAGGCGGCGGTCATGCTGGGGGCGACGGCAGTTCGCATCGGATCCGCCCTATTCGACGACTAGACCTGCCTAGTCGAAGTGGCCGCTACGCTTCTTCTTGGTGGCGATATAATCGGCATTGTGCGGGTTGGTCGGCATATGGTGGGCGACCCGCTCGACCACCTTGATCGCTTCGCCTTCCAGACCGGCTACCTTGTTCGGATTGTTGGTCAGCAGCCGAACCTTGTCGACGCCCAGCGCTCGAAGCATCGCCGCAGCCATGCCATAGCCGCGTTCGTCGTCGGCAAAGCCGAGACGGCGATTGGCGTCCACCGTATCGAGGCCGCGGTCCTGCAGCGAATAGGCGCGGAGCTTGTTGGCCAGCCCGATTCCACGCCCTTCCTGGCGTAGATAAAGAAGCACTCCGCCTCCCGCTTCCCCGAGGATCCTCAGTGCTTCCTTCAACTGGGGGCCGCAATCGCATTTGAGGCTTCCGAACACGTCTCCCGTCAGGCATTCGCTATGGAGACGAACGAGCGGCGGCTGACCGCCGAACGCACCAACCACCAGCGCGACATGTTCTTCGCCGGTTGCCGGATCGCGGAAGGCGACCATCTGGCTTGGCGGCAGCCCATCGATAGGAAGCCGGGCCCGTGAGACGATGGTGGCGATCGGCGCCCTTGCGGCAGACTCGATCTCGGCCAGTTCGATCGCGACACTCGCATCATCTTCGACCAGCCACAGCGCCGGGAGCAGGCCCGCCAGCCGCGCCAGCGTCAAAGCGGCCCTGGCGCAGTCGGGACGCTCTACCGAAATTGCGTTTAGCGGTCCGATCGGGCCGCGGTCGAAATCGCGCGCGGGGTCGGCGAGCGCACGGGCCGCCTCGCGATCGAGCCATTCGCAATGGCGAACCTCGACCGGCTCGGCCGGATCTGCAGCGTCACGCTCGTTAGCAAGACCAAGTGCCACGGCCCGCGGACCGCTGAGCAGCATCGGAGCTCGGCCTACGGGATCGACCAGGTCGAGCATCGCCTGGGTGCCCGTTTCGACTGAAAGGATGACCGATCCGCCGACCCTGACCGTGCGGCCGGCCCTCAGCGCGGCGATCGCGCGATCGAGGGTTGAGCCTTCGCTCAAACGTCCAGTTCCAGGATCAGCGGGACGTGATCGGACGGCCGTTGCCACCCTCGGCACGGCTCGAGCACCCGATGCGCCCTGGCCTGCGGGGCGAGGCTCGGCGAGCACCACATGTGGTCAAGCCGCCGCCCACGGTCGCTCGCCGACCAGTCCTGCGCACGATAGCTCCACCAGGTGAAGCATCGTTCCGGTGCAGGAATGAACCTGCGGCCCAGGTCGACCCAGTCGTGCGCCAGCTGCAGGCGTTTCAGCGTCTCGACCTCGATCGGGGTGTGGCTGACGACATCGAGCAGCGCCTTGTGGTTCCACACGTCGCATTCCAGCGGCGCAATGTTGAAATCGCCGACGATCAATGTCGGCTCGGCCAGTTTTTCGGACCAGCGGGTCATCCGCTCGATAAAGTCCAGTTTCTGCCCGAATTTGGGGTTTAGCTTCCGGTCCGGAATGTCTCCGCCGGCGGGGATGTAGACATTCTCCAGGCGGATCCCGCAATCGAGCCGCGCCCCAACGTGCCTGGCCTCGCCATTGTCCTGCCAGTCATGCCGGCCGGAATCGTGGAGCGTGACTCGGCTGAGGATCGCCACGCCATGATGCATTTTTTGGCCGTTGAGCTCGTGATGGACATAGCCCCGCGAATGGAACAGCTCGGCCGGAAAGACATGATCCTGCGCCTTGGTCTCCTGCAGGCAAAGGATGTCAGGCTGCTCCTCGTCAAGGAAGCGCCCAACGATCGGCACTCGGGCGCGCACCGAATTGATGTTCCAGGAAGCGATTTTCAGCATGGTCACGGCAGGCGGCTTAGCGGAACTATCGGTGAAAAGGAGGGCCTTTTAGCATCTGTGCCCCCGCACAGACACCAAAAGGCCCTTGCTCCGGGGGCATGGAGCAAGGGCCGACCAAGCGTTGTCACGCAAGGTGACCGTCACTTAACCCGGGTAACAGGGGGAAACCCCGGTGATGCGACGATCTAGCCTAATGTATATATTAACGAAGCTGTCGCCAACCTTAACCGTTTTCGATTGCTACGCTTTTTTGCGCTTCGGCTCGGCGTAGGTGAAGGCGCTGTCGGGCACTCCCACATTGTAGCGCTGGTTCGAAAGCCGAACCGTCGTCTTCTTGTTCTGCGCGTCGATTGCGGTCCAGCCTTCCAGCTTGAGGCCGCCCGGGGCGGACCCGTCGCGCAGGAACGCCAGGATGAGCGTTCCGAATTCCGGCCGCCGTGCATCGCGGGCGCGCACCACCACCACATTCTTATGCTCGCTCGGCACCAGCCGCGCGATCCGGGTGAGATCCGGGTTGGGCGAAAGCAGGACGGCCAGCGGCGACTTGGCGATCGGCCAGCTCGATTTCTGGCCGACGTCATAGTCGATGAAGTTCAACGTCTTGCCATTGGCGACCAGCAGCATGTTGACCCCGCCGCCATAGGCAAAGCGGATCTTGCCCGGCCGCTTGAGGCTCAATGTGCCGGCCATCTGGCGGCCCTTCCCGTCGGTCTGAAGGAAGTTGGCGGTCATCGACTGTGTCGCGGCAAGGCTGGATTCGACCGCCTTCAGCTCCGCTGACGTGGCCGCAGGCGCAGAGGTCGCGGCGGTCGCGACCAGTGCGACCGGAACGATGGCGCGCGCGACGTTGCTCACAAAATTCATCACAAAACTCCCGAAAATTTGCCGCCCGATATGGCGTTTGGGGATTGAATGCGCCCTGAACCCGCTGGTTCCCTGCCGTTCAGCCTAGATTGGGTGCCCGTCGGTGTCGATCAGCACCTCCCGGCGTCCGACATGGTCCGGCTGGCCGACCAGCCCGTCCTTCTCCATCCGTTCGATCAGCCGTGCCGCGCTGTTGTAGCCGACCCGAAGCTGCCGCTGCAGATAACTGGTCGAGGCCTTCTGGCTTTCGGCAACGATCTGGATCGCCTTGCGATAGAGCTGGGTTTCCGGATCGTCGTCGCCGACCGGCTGCCCTTCGAACAGATAGCCTCCGTCTTCGGGCTCCTCGGTGACCGCCTGGTTATAATCGGGCACGCCTTGCTTGCGCCAATGATCGGCAACGGCACGGACCTCCTCATCGGAAACGAACGGGCCGTGGACGCGGATGATCTGCTTTCCGCCCGGCATGTAGAGCATGTCGCCCTTGCCCAGCAGCTGCTCGGCGCCCTGTTCTCCAAGAATCGTCCGGCTGTCGATCTTGCTCGTAACCTGAAAGCTGATCCGCGTCGGCAAATTGGCCTTGATGACGCCGGTGATGACGTCGACCGAAGGCCTCTGCGTGGCCATGATCAGGTGGATCCCGGCCGCTCGCGCTTTCTGCGCCAGTCGCTGGATCAGGAACTCCACCTCCTTGCCGGCGGTCATCATCAGGTCGGCCAGTTCGTCGACGACCACCACGATCTGCGGCAGCACTTCATATTCCAGCTCTTCGGTCTCATACACCGGCTGGCCGGTGTCAGCGTCGTATCCGGTCTGTACCCGCCGGCCGAGCCGCGAACCCTTGGCCTTGGCGTCGCGCACCTTGGACTTGAAGCTGGCCAACTGACGGACTCCGAGGCTGGCCATCATCCGGTAGCGTTCCTCCATCTGCTCGACGGTCCATTTCAATGCGCGGATCGCCTTGCCCGGCTCGGTCACCACCGGGGCCAGCAAATGCGGGATGTCGTCATAGCTGCTGAGCTCGAGCATCTTCGGATCGATCATGATCAGCCGGCATTCGTCAGGGCTCATCCGATAGAGCAGCGACAGGATCATGCAGTTGAGGCCGACCGACTTGCCCGATCCCGTCGTGCCGGCCACCAGCAGGTGCGGCATGGGCGCCAGGTCGGCGATCACCGGATCGCCGGAGATATTCTTTCCCAGGATCAGAGGCAGGGCCATGTTCTGGTCCTCGAACGCCTGACTACCGATCAATTCGCTTAAGGAGACCGTCTCCCGCTTCTGGTTGGGAAGCTCGATTCCAATCACGCTTCGGCCGGGGATGGTGGCGACGCGGGCCGACAAAGCCGACATGTTGCGGGCGATGTCGTCGGCCAATTGGATTACGCGGCTGGCCTTGATCCCGCTGGCCGGCTCCAGCTCGTACATGGTGACCACAGGCCCTGGCCGGACCTCGACAATGTCGCCGCGGACGTGGAAGTCCTCCAGCACGCTTTCCAGCAGCCGGGCGTTCCGCTCCAGGCCGGCCCGGTCGATCTGGCCCTTGGCTTTCTCCGGCGGTGCGGCGAGCAGTTCGAGCGAGGGCAGCTGATAGTTATCGCCCAGGGCCAGGCTGGCCTGGCCGGGAAGTGTTCCCTTGCCTTTCTTGGGATTGGCCTTGGCGGCGGGTGCGATCGGCCTGGCCGGGTCTGCGACGGCCACTGCCGGGCGCGAGCGTGGCGGAGCGGCCACTCCTTCCTCGTCGCCGACGAACTCGTCCTGCGTCCGGCGCGGACGAGGGGCCGGTGCAGAGGGATCGCGCCGCAGCTTGCCTGCCGCCCACTGCTTTTCCTCCGGCCGGATGCCAAGCGCCAGCCAGCCGACGGCGAAGCCCGCCAGCGCCAGGATCGCCATCAGCGACAGTCGCAGCGGACCTTCGATGGAGGGATTGCCGACCAGCCTCACTCCCGCGTCGACACCATAAGCGCCGGCCAGGCCGAGCGCTCCGCCATATCCTGCCGGCAGGCCGGAAACGGCAGACCCCGCATAGAGCCCAAGCGCAATGCCGATCAGCATGACCCCGATCGCCGCCACCAGCAGGGCACGCCGGACGGGACCGGTGTCGACTCCTCGAACGAGCCTCAGTCCGGCCAGTGCGACCAGCGGAAGGAACAGGGCTGACGCCGGGCCGAACAGGAACAGCAAGGCGTCGCTGGAATAGGCGCCGAAGGTCCCAAGCCAGTTGGTCGGCGGTCCGCCGGCGGCCGTCGACAGGCTTGGATCGGTGCTGGAATGGGTTACGAGCGCAACCGCCAGGGCAACTGAAAGACCGATCAGCGCAAGGCCGAAAGTCTTGCGCACGAACGCCCGGATCGAAGCCGCCAGCGTCTCCCGCCAGTCGGGCCCAAGATCCTTCTTCTGCGCGCGCTGCGCGGCCGTCGCCATGACGTCACTTCCCCCGGTTTGGTACCGCTGTGCATTGTGCCTTTCGCCGGACTCCGGGGCAAGGCTTCCATCGCGGAGTTGCGACGACTAGTTAGGGCGCATGGATCGGGCGGACGTGATCATCTTGGGCGGCGGCCTGGTTGGGCTGGCGCTGGCGGCAGCACTGGACAGCAGCGGATTGAGCTCGATCGTGGTCGATCCCGCCAATCCTGCCGGCCGGATGACCCAGGCATTCGACGGACGGACCAGCGCCGTTTCATCGTCATCGAAGCGCATGTTCGACACGGTCGGGATCAGCGATCATTTCCCCGAAGCAGGTTGCCCGATCCGGCGGATCGAAGTCGCCGACGGCCTGGAGCCTGGCGGGCTGGCGTTCGATCCGGGCGACGATGAGGAGCCGCTTGGCTGGATGCATGAGAACCGCCATTTGCGCGCCGCGCTGCTGTCCCGCGCCGAAGCCGGAAAGCATATCTGGCTGATGTGGCAGGCCAAGCCCGCTTCGGTGGAGCGCGGCGAGCATGGGGTCACCGTTCGGCTCGAGGACGGCCGCGTCGTTGGAGCGCCGTTGCTGATCGCCGCTGAAGGACGCAAATCGCCGATGCGCGAAGCGGCCGGGATCCGCTGCGCCCGCTGGAAATATGATCACAGCGCGATCGTTTCGACGCTCCGGCACGAACGGCCGCACGACCATGTGGCGTACGAAATCTTCTATCCCGCCGGGCCCTTCGCGCTGCTGCCGATGACCGACGATTCGAACGGGCACCGGTCCGCGATCGTCTGGTCGGTGAAGGCGGAGGATGCCGCCGGCTTCCTGTCCCTGAGCGACGAGGATTTCGCCGCGGAGGCGGAGGCGGCAATGGGCGGCTTCCTTGGGCGTATCGGCCTGCTCGCCCCTCGATCGACCTTTCCGCTAGGCTTCCACCATGCCGCGCGGATCACCGATCATCGCCTGGCTCTTGTCGGCGACGCGGCCCACGGCATCCATCCGATCGCAGGCCAGGGGGTCAATCTTGGCTACCGAGATGCGGCTGCGCTAGCCCAGGTGCTGGTCGAAGGCGCTCGGCTCGGCCTCGATCTTGGCGACCAGCAGCTTCTGACCCGCTATCAGCGCTGGCGCGGGCTCGATACCTTCATGGTCAGCCTGGCGACCGACAGCCTGACGCGGATTTATGGAATTCCGGGCCGAACCGCTTCGAAGGTGCGCCGGTTCGGAATGGGCCTCATCAATCGTATCGGCCCGGTCAAGGACCGGCTGATGGCCGAAGCGCGCGGCACCAGCGGCGACCTGCCGCTGCTGCTAAGGGGACTGCCCATTTAATCGTCATCGCGAGGAGCGAAGCGATGTGGCAATCTACTGCAACGTTTGCCCGACGTCAGCGCCGCCCGGTGCGAGCCTCTGGAACTGCATCAGTTGGACGACCAGGTCGGCGCGTCCCGCCAGCGTCGGTTCTTCGAGCAACGCCTGCTTCGCTCCAACGTCGAACGGTGCCACCTGGGCGATGGCGTTGACCAGCATTTCATCGTCGAGTTGTCCCACCGCCGACCAGTCGACCGCAAGCCCCAGCGCATCGCCGAACCGCCGCGCTTCCCGTTCGACGTCGGCGCGCTGGATGAGGCTCAGAGGCTCCGGCTCCTCATCGTCATAGGCCGCTAGGTCGACGTCGGCCTGCCGGTATGAAGTGCCGAGATCGCGCTCAGC
>DASTVY010000060.1:0-2917 GCA_035758865.1 Sphingomicrobium sp.
CGCCGCCGGCGCGGTCGCCCTTTCCGCGCCTGGCCAGTCCACGCCCGTACAGCGAATAGGCCTCATGCCATGGGCCGGACCCGAACTTCGTCAGGGCGGCATCGTAGTCGGCGATCGCCTTGTCGAACTGCCTGATCCGCAGGTAGGCGAAGCCACGGCTGTCGTATGTCTCGGAGTTCGCGTAGAGGCGAAGCGCCTTGTCGCAATCGGCGATCGCCGACGGATCCCGAAGGGCGGCCTTGTTGTAGCACCGGTTGTTGAGAGCCCAGTGATGCCGGGGATTGAGCCTGATGGCCTGATCGTAGGCCTTGATCGCCGACGCATGATCGAGCTTGGCGAGGTCGTCGTGGAAATAGCCCAGATCGAAGAAGGTGTCGGCTGTCGGATTGAGCCTGGCCGCCCGCGCCAAATCGGCAATCGCGAGCTCGGCCTGGCCTTTGTCCTTGTAGGCGATGGCGCGATTGCGCAACGCCGTCGAATTCATCGGATTGAGCCTGATCGCCGCGTCGTACCTTTCGATCGCCTCATCGATCCTGGCGGACTTGTACAGGGCGCTGCCCCAGGCATTGAAGGCGTCGCTGAAGTCGGGGTCCTCCTCGGTCGCCTCGCGGAAGAATGCAATCTGGTCAATGAGGTTCTTTTCGTACAGGCCGCGTATGAGCAGCCCCTGCTTGCGACGTTCCGAGTCGCGGGCCTCCATGAGCTCACCGGCGAGTTGCCTGGCCGCCTCGAGGTCCTTGCCCTTGATCAGGTGAGCCGCCAGACCGACAGGATCATATTGCCGGGCGATCGAGCGCGCCGAGCGGCGGATGGCATCGTCCAGGTCGGCGCTCTCCTCCGACCGGGCAATGCCGGCAGAGGGGCCCAGCAGAAGCGCGACCCTGTACAGGGCCGGCCCATCGGAACCCTGTCGCGTGATGGTTATCGCTCCGCCGATCTTGCGCTCGGGGATGCCGAGGAAATCCCGCAGCATCACGGCCATGGAGCGCAGGGTCAGGCTCGACGACGGGACCTGGATCGTCGCCAGCGCGGCGAACACGTCCTCGCTCCTGAAGCTGACATCCGCATCCTTGCTGCTGCGAACCTCGAGCGCGTCGCCGGATTGCCGGATGGCCTGAACCTCCTCGAGCAGGAGACGGGAGACCACGGCGCCGGAATAGCCGTCCTGGTCGAGCTTGTGCGGAACGGAGATCGGCTCGATCAGGACATGATCGCCGACGACAGCCTTGGCTGCCGCGAAGAGCAGCACGAAACCCACGAACAGGATCACCGTCCTGGTCAGCGCATGATAGGTGAAGTCGAGGGCGCCCGGGACATGACTGGCCTTCGACATCACCCATTGGAACGACGTCGTCAGGCCCTGCAGAAGCCGCGATGAAGGTTGCATGATGGACTGCCTCCTGATCGCGCGAAGGCATCGCATTGCCCCGACGGGGCCGGACCGGAGCGTGCAGGCGCGGTGGATGGACTGGCCCCGCGGGGAACGCTAGCGGCGGGACGTGGGCCCGGTCTGTGACGTTCCGCACCTTCCCGGGAGACGCGGATCCGACGCAAGACCTACATCTTGCCGAAACGCTTTCCGTCGAACAGCATGCCTTGCGGCTTGTTTTCGTCAGGCTGCCACGTAATGCCACGCGTGAGAGGAATTCCGTCCGACTTGATCATGACTATGGAGATTCGGGAGGACACCACATCACTTGGTGCCCAAATTCCATACGTCGAGGATGATCTCGGCCTCGAGTAGCCGCCTCCCAATGGCGAGACATAACCTTCATAGCTTTCATTCTTGTGCTCGTAAGTGAGATCCTCCCTGAAGATCCAACTTTCCGTTTTCGTTACCAGCAGGTTTCCAGCAGACCCTTTTGAGTCTCCACTCGACCACGTTGCCGCAAGTTTGTAGGCATTCATGTTGACAAAATCCGCCGACCCATTGGAGTTCCGGGTCAGCACTGTTCTTGCGTACTTTTCGGCCTGCTGCGGAGTGAAGTGCAATTCCCGCTGCAGCATTTCCTGAAACAGCGCGACGCCTGCCGAGCCCTCTTGCGCCTTGTAGACGGCCGTAAGGACTGAGTGCAAAGCCTCGATGCTCGCGAAGTTCAACATGTGAGCCGCCCTAAGGCGCCGCCCGCCCCGGCGAGTCGACGTCATTCCCGTGAATCGTCCGCGCCTCGTCGCGGATCTTGGCCACCACGGCCGGTAGATCGCTGCTTCGGATGACCGGCAGCGCCGGCACCAGCGCGGCGAGGGCAGCCGGCAGGTTCCTGAACTCGAAATGCGCCAGGCTGTCGAGGGGCTGGCCGGCGTGCTCGGCCGGTATGTGGATGCTGGCCGCTTTCGGGCGGGCCAGCGACTCGCGCAACGCGTCGCCCTCGTCATCCTTGCCGTCGATCGCAATGTCCGTCACCAGCCATGGCCTGACCGGCGAGAACGCATCGAAGTTCCTTCGCTTGGCGGGCGGGAAGGTGCCGCTCGTCCACCAATGATTCTTGACGAAGCCGATGGCGGCGTCCGTCTCCTCCGGCCTGTGCACCGGCCCGAGGCGCGCCAGGATCCCGTGCAAGGCCCGCTGAGCCGCAACGTCGAACCCGACTTCGGGCGGCGACAAGATCGCCCGGTATCCCGCCAGCACGCCGACGGCGTTGGAAAAATTGTCCTCGGGCGCGAAGCTCGAGAATCGCTCGTCGAACGAGGTCGCGCTCGCCGGCGGAAAGAAGGTGATGATCTCGTGCCAGATGGCGCGTTCATAGGCGAGCTTGGCGCCCATGGCGGCGGCGAGCTCGGGGGCGGGCCTTCCGGCTCGCGGCGCTATCTCGAGATGGATGTCCGCGCCTTCATTGAAGACGAACGAGAGGTTGCCGGTCCGGCCGGACGACGGCGCATTGTAGTAGCGCGCGGCAAAGAAGCGGGCGTAGTCGAT
>DASTVY010000109.1:0-4158 GCA_035758865.1 Sphingomicrobium sp.
ACGCCTGCTTGTCGCCATAGAAAACACTGACGTCGCGGGCGCTCATCTTGGCGGGTCCGTCGACCACGTTCGGCTCGTCGGTTTCGGTCGGGTTGGGAACGATGGTGTCGATCATTTTCATTCTGCCTACCAGCGACGCTCGAATTTGTTGCGGAGATAAATGGCCAGCCCGTTCATTAGCAGCATGAACACCAGCAGCACGATGATCGCCGCGCTGGTCTTCTCGACGAAGCCGCGGTCGACCTCGTCGGACCATAGGAAGATCTGGACCGGCAATACGCTGGCCGGTTCGGAGATGCCTTGCGGCGGCGACGCTATGAACGCGCGCATTCCAATCATCAGCAGCGGCGCAGTCTCGCCAAGCGCGCGCGCCATGCCGATGATGGTTCCGGTAAGAATGCCCGGCAGAGCGAGCGGAAGCACATGGTGGAAGACCACCTGCATCTTCGATGCGCCGACGCCAAGTGCAGCATCGCGGATCGACGGCGGCACCGACTTGATCGCGTTGCGGCCGGCAATGACGATTACGGGCATGGTCATCAGAGCCAGCGTCAGGCCTCCGACCAGCGGGGCCGAGCGAGGCAGATGCATGAAGTTGAGGAATACCGCCAGGCCAAGCAGTCCGAAGATGATCGACGGGACCGCAGCAAGGTTGTTGATCGAAACCTCGATAATGTCCGTCCAGCGATTGCGGGGCGCGAATTCCTCAAGGTAGAGCGCCGCCAGGACGCCGATCGGAAAAGCCAGGGCCATCGTCACCAGGATGGTCAGGAAACTTCCCTTGAGGGCACCCCAGACACCGACCACCGAAGGATCGGTCGCGTCCGACGCCGTCAGGAACTCGCCGTTGAAGACGCGCCGGGTTTCGGCCTTTGCCAGCAGCTTTTCGAGGGTGGGGTCGCCATCGTGCTTGGCCGCGACATCGGCCTTCGACGATAGGGGGATCCACAGATCGGCCTTCCTGGTCAGCAATGTCGGATCTTCGATCAGCTGATCGCCAAGCGAGCGCGCACTGGCGCCTCCGAACAGCTCGCCTGCGTTTTCTCCGAACTGGGCAACTGCAGCCTGCTCGATCACGCCTTCAAGACCGGCGGATGCGACCGCCTCCAGCGCCTCCGGCCCGCGCAGGGTCGCTTCCTCGAGGAATATGTCCGACTTTGCGAAGTCGACGGTAAGCTTGGCCTCGCTGCGAGTGAAACCGCCCAGGCCCTGCCACGCCATGGTGATCAGCAGGAAAGCGAGGAAGGCGACCGATACGCCGATCGCGGCGAACCCGAACAGCCGGAAGCGGCGCTCGGCCCGATAGCGGCGGGAGACGCGTGTTTGCATCTCCTCCCCGGTCCAGCGGGAAATGGCTGCGGTGGCGTCACTCATATGCTTCTCGATATTTGCGGACCACGTGCAGCGCGATGAGGTTGAGGAGCAGGGTGATCACGAACAGCAGCAGGCCGAGCGCGAACGCGGCGAGCGTCTTTGCGCTGTCGAACTCCTGGTCGCCGGTCAGCAGCTGGACGATCTGGGTGGTGACGGTGGTCACACTTTCGAACGGATTTGCCGTCATGTTGGCGGCGAGGCCGGCGGCCATCACCACGATCATGGTTTCGCCGATGGCGCGGCTCACTGCGAGCAACACGCCGCCGACCACGCCGGGCAGGGCGGCCGGAAGAAGCACCTTCTTGATCGTTTCGGACTTGGTTGCGCCCAGCGCCAGGCTGCCGTCGCGCATTGCCTGCGGAACGGCCGCGATGCTGTCGTCGGCCATCGAGCTTACGAACGGGATGATCATGACGCCCATCACCAAGCCGGCGGCGAGTGCGCTTTCGCTGGAGGCGGAGCTGATGCCGATGGCGATTCCGAAATCGCGAATGACGGGGGCCACCGTCAGCGCCGCGAAATAGCCGTAAACGACGGTCGGGACGCCGGCGAGGATCTCCAGAATTGGCTTCAGCCAGGAGCGAAGTTTGGGCGGTGAATATTGGGTGAGGAAGATCGCGCTCATCAGGCCCAGCGGGATGGCGACGATCATCGCGATGATGGCGCCGATGAATGCGGTTCCCCAGAAGAGCGGAACGGAACCGAAAGCGCCAGACGATCCCGCCTGGTCCGCGCGAATCGCAGTTTGCGGGCTCCAGGTCGTGCCGAACAGGAACTCGGTCGGGGAAACCATCCCGAAGAATCTAAGCGATTCGAACAACAGCGACAGGACGATGCCGAGCGTTGTCAGAATCGCCACCAGCGAAGCCGCGATCAGCAAGCCCATCACCCACCGCTCGACCGAACTACGGGCGCGGAAGTCGACGCCGATGCGGCGCATCGAAAGGAACGCGCCGAGCAGCGCGAAGACGATCGCAATGCCGCCGCCGATCGCCGCATAGCGGCTGGTCGCGGCAGCATAAATGGGGGCAAGCTCGCTGGATTCGGCGTTGAAGCCGGCTTCGCGCTCCCTGGCTGCGATTTCCCGCGCCTCGGTCAGGATGGCGTCGCGCGCGAGGTCGAAATCCGGAAGCTTCTGGCCGATCGGCGACGAAAGCACCGACTGCTCGACCAGGCTCGTCTGGACCGGCGCCCAAAGGGTCAAAAGCAAAAGGGCGGGCAGGGCCACCCACAGCGCGACATAGAAGCCGTGATAGTTGGGCAGGCTATTGAGGCGCGCGCCACCGCCGCGAAGCCCGATTGCCCGGCGACGGGCAAACAGGCCGGCGGCAACAGCCAGCAGCAGGATTGCGACGAGCGCGATGGAGAGCGTCATGGCGCCCGCCGCTCCGGCTTACTTGAGGCTCGCCGCGTCGAGCGGCTTTAGGGCCACCGCCTGGGCAGTTGCTGCCTGAGCATCGGCATCGTGCAGCGGCACGAGGCCGCGCTTCTCGAGCGGGCCGCCCTTACCCCACGCCTTCGAATAGGCTTCGATGAACGACTTGATCGACGGCTTTGCCGCGAGATGCTCGCCCTTCACATAGATGTAGAGTTTGCGGCTCCCCGGATAAGACAGGTCGCTGATGCTCGCCTCGGTCGGGGCAATGCCGGCGATGGACACGGGCGCCACGCGGTCGGCATTCTCCTCGAGGAAGCTGTAGCCGAGGACGCCTAGAGCGCCCGGATCGGCGGATACCTTCTGGACAAGCAAATTGTCATTCTCGCCCGCTTCGACGTAGGCACCGTCCTCGCGGATCTTGGTGCAGACCGACTTATGCTTATCCTCGTCGGTCTTCTTCAATTCCTTCATCGCCGGATCGCTCTCGCAACCCTTGGTCAGGATCAGCTCGGCCAAGCTGTCGCGAGTGCCGGACGTCGGCGGCGGGCCGAGCACGCGGATCTTGGTGGCCGGAAGGGACGGGTCGACGTCCTTCCACGTCTGCGCGGTGTTGGCTCCCTTGCCGAACGGGTCGGCGGCAAGCGCCTTGTAGATCTGGTCGACGGTCAGGTTCAGCGGCGGCTGCTCCTTCGCCTGGATCAGTGTCAGTCCGTCGATTCCGACCGGGACTTCGATGACGTTCTTGGCGCCGTTCTGCGAGCAGGTTTCATACTCGCTGGCCTTCATCTGGCGCGACGCATTGACCATGTCGGGGGTCTGGCCGCCGACGCCTTCGCAGAACAGCTTGATGCCCGCGCCGGTGCCGGTTGATTCGACGATGACCTTGGCGCCGGGATTGGCACGCTGAAATACTTCCGCAACGACGGTGGTGAAGGGATAGACGGTCGAAGAGCCAACGACGGTCAATTGCGCAGCAGCGCCGCCTTGGCCATTGCCGCCCGAACCGCAAGCCGCAACCAGCGCCACCAGCGGCAGCGCACCCAGCATCTTCCTCATCGCCAAACTCCCTATAGGGTCGGTCCCAGCCGACATGCACGCGCTCTAGCGCCGAGTTCGTCGCGTCCCTGTGACGGTTCTGTTACCGTTTCGTGACAAGCGCCACGGCAACTCATTCGATGGGTAGGGCAACCGTGACTTCCGTCCCCTGTCCCGGGGAGGAATCGATCCTGAGTTCGCCGCTATGCCGCTCGACAATATGTTTGACGATGGCGAGGCCAAGGCCGGTTCCGCCGGACTCGCGGCTTCGGGCGGGATCGACCCGGTAAAAGCGCTCGGTCAGCCGGGGAAGGTGTTGAGACGCTATCCCGTCGCCCCGATCCTTGACCGCGAGCAAAATATTTTGGCTG
>DASTVY010000126.1:0-7271 GCA_035758865.1 Sphingomicrobium sp.
AGATCAGGCCAAGCTGGTCCTCTGCGGTCTGGCCGATAAATGCAGCGCTGCCGCCCATGGCAGCGACGCCAGCCATGCTGTTGGCCGCCGACCCGCCCGACATTTCGCGGGCCATGCCCATGGCCGCGTAAAGCTTGTCGGCTTCCTCCGGCGTCAGCAGCTGCATCGACCCCTTGGGCAGGTTGTGCACCCGAATAAAATCGTCGTCGCAGTCGGCGATGACGTCGACGATCGCATCGCCCATGGCAACAATATCGAGGGAAGGCTGGGTCACAGGGCAGCGCGCCTAGCCGTGTGCAGGGCTGGCGGTCAACAAAGGCGAAGGCCGGTGCCCATGTCCACTCATGCTGCCCGCCAGAATGACATGGATGCCAGCCTGAGCTGGCATGACGAAATGTGTCTTGAATAGAGGTCGAATACCATTACCCCTCGTCACCCATGACTGACCAAGCCGCACCCGCGCCCGCAATTTCCCGATCCCTGTTCGCCTTTGCCATTTTTTATGGAGGCATGGTCTGCATCGCGGGAGTGCTTGGAAACAAGCAGGTCGCGCTGGGTCCGCTCGCGGTCGAGGCCGGTATCTTTGCCTTCCTGATGCTGGTCGTCACCTCCAGCGCGGTGGCCGAGCTGCACAGCCGGGAAGTCGCCAACAAGCTGGTTCTGATCGGCTTCGTCCCGCTGATTGCTTCATTGCTGCTGACGCTGGTTGTCCTGGGCTTGCCGGCAGCCAAAGACATGGACCCGGCACGATTGTCTTCGTTCGAGACGATGATGAGCGGAACTCCGCGCATCTGGCTCGGCGGGATCCTCGCCTATGGCGTATCGACGCTCCTCAACGTCTCGATCTTCAGCAAATTGAAGGGCCGGGAGGGGGCCAGATTGCTCTGGTTCCGCTCCGCGGTTGCCAGTGGGCTTAGTCAGATCGTCGACACGCTGATCTTCATCTCGGTGGCCTTTTACGGAGTGTTTCCGATCGGAGAGCTGCTGCTTGGCCAGATGCGTGCCAAAGTGGTCCTTTCGCTCGTGCTGGTACCGCCCCTCATCTATCTGTTCGTGGGCCTCGGCCGTCGCCTCGACGCTTCGCGGTTGGCAGCCCCAGGAGCTTCTCCGGTACGCTGAACGTCGGCTTCCAGCTGCTCGACTGATTGAGCAAGGAGGGCGTCGCTCTTGTTGAGAGCGGCGCCCTTTGTTTGGCCATCCACTAACATAGATTGGCGGATTTCCGGGAAACTTCCGGACGATGAAACGTTTGAGGGCCGTGCGATTGGCCTCCTTTTCGCACAAAGCTGAGTGCACCTGGTTGTCCGCACTCATGCTTCCGGTGGAAGGGCGGGCGCAGGCGTTTCTCGTTGCGCCCGCTCGTTTTTCAGGCGGGACTCCTGCCCTCTTTTTTCAATGTTCCCAAAATGTCGTCCAATTCCTTGTGCCCGTGCGGTTCCGGATGGCCGTCTTCGCGCAAGAAATGCTTGTCCAGTTTCTCCATGATTTCAAATCCGGCCTTGCCCTGCATGATCAGCAGCGCGTCCACTTTCGCTTCGACGCGGTCGTCATTTTCCTTGGACGCGGGCGAGCCCACATAGAGAAAATAGGCGAGGCCGCAGACCTGCCACATCAACTGCAGGAACTCCGATTGCCAATTCTCGAACGTGTCGCGAAGCATCTCGTTGAGATAATCGGCCTGTTGCGGAGCCTGCCCATGTTCCGCCGCCTCCGATACATAGGCTTGCCAACCGAAATACCAGTGGAGGATCAGCGACCCTAGGAAGAAGCTGAGGGTGAGCCAGGCGTAGGCATATTTCCGGAGAATCATACTTTCCTCCCTGCAACGGTGTTGCATGCCCAACGGGCTGGGAAAGCGTGAGTTTCAGGACTGGTTATTGACCGCCGAAGCACCGAAATTTAGATGGTCGGCGAGGTGCGCGGGTATGATGTAATGGTAGCCTGTCAGCTTCCCAAGCTGAACGCACGGGTTCGATTCCCGTTACCCGCTCCACTCAGTGGCTGGGCTCGCCATTGAGGAACTCTCGCGTCACGCGGAGAAATTCGGGCTGGCGATCGCTCCGGATCGGCACGTGATCGCCGCCCGGCACGATCCACAGCTCCGAGTTGGGAATGCCACGATACATTTCGAAGGGAATTTCCACTGGGAAGAGCCCGTCGCGATCACCGTGGACAATCAGGGTTCGGGCGCGGATTGTACTTAATCTGGCGGCGCTGAAGTTTACGTCGTCAGTGTTGTTTCCAAATAATGACCGGAAGCGGTCCACTAAGCCTCGCATCTGGTTCTCGCCACGGACAGCGCAGGACTGCCACAATTCCCGTGCGCGGCCCGTCAGAGTTCCCACGGCCATGCCGCGGGCGAATGCCCGCGTCTGGTCTGGAATACGCTGCGCGGTGCTGACGAGCACCATCGAGGAGATGCGATCCGGCTCCCGCGTTGCGAGGTGGAGAAGGACCATCCCGCCCGCACTTAAACCTATTGCACGCACTCGGCGTAGGCCCAGCGAGTTCAGCAGCGCCGCTATATCCTCCGATGCATTGAGCGTCGTGAAGCTACTGGCCGCACCAGTCGACCAACCGTGACCCCGCAAATCAGGGATGATCAGCCGATAATCTTCGGCAAGAGCATCGGCGATCGATCCCCATTGGCCGCCACACCCTCCGATGCCGTGAACCAGGAGCAGCGGCTCGCCTTTGCCGCGATCAACATAATGCAAGTCAATGCCGTTTGCATGAATGACTTGGCCCGGCGGCGATGGCTGCGCCCAAGCTACTGACGTGGGCGATAAAATCAGCAGCAAGGCGACGAGGCGACTGAGAAGCCACATTTTAGAGCTTTTACGACTAGTCGGGGTCGAAAGATATAATGCGTTAGCCCACGCCTAATGTCCGATATGGGTCGAAAGCGGCCAATGGCAGTACTTATATTTTATTTGGTTTCGAGCGGCAGCCGCGGCGACTTTGGCTCTTAGATTCCTCCCGCTACCGGCTCATAGCCGACTTCGGCCAGTTTCCCGGCCAGCTCATCGGCGACCGCCTTGGCCCGATCCGCATCTTCGGAGCGGACGACGAAATTGGACCCGACCCGGCCTTCCTTGAAGAAGGGATAGCTGCCGATCGAGATACCATCGACCGCTTGTTCGGCCTGGCGAAGGATCTCCGCCACCTCGCTTTCCGGTGCGAAGGCGCCGACGGTGACCGAAACCAGCGGTCGCCCGCCCTCCAGCTTGCCGCTGAGCGAGTCGAGCATGCCGGCCGTGATGTGCGGCACGCCGGCCATCAGATAGAGGTTGCCGATGCGGATGCCAGGCGCGCCGGACATTTGGTTGGGGATCAGTTCCGCTCCCTCTGGAACGCGAGCCATTCTTAGGCGGCCCTCGTTCAATCCGCCCTTGTCGGCATAATAGCGTTCCAGGATCGCCCGTGCGTCCGGATGAATGACGGCAGGCACACCCAGCGCCTTGGCGACTGCGTCGACCGTGATGTCGTCGTGCGTCGGGCCGATCCCGCCGGTCGTGAAGCAATAGTCGTAAGTTGATCGAAGAGCGTCGAGCGCTTCGATGATCCGGTCCTCGATATCCGGAACGACGCGGACCTCGGCCAGGCGGATCCCTTGCGCATTCAGCCAGGTGGCGATCTGGGCGATGTTCCTGTCCTGGGTGCGGCCGGACAGGATCTCGTCACCGATAATGGCCAGTCCCGCCGTCCAGATCCTGTCCAAGTCACTGCCTCCATTCGACATCCGGCCCGAGCACTCCTATCTAGGGCTGATGACCGAATATATCCACGTCGGACCCGAAGACCGGGCCGAGCCGCGCAGCCATGTGATCAAGCTCCACGGACCCGAAGGGTTCGAGGGCATGCGGCGCGCCGGCCGGCTGGCGGCTTCCATCCTCGACGCGCTGGTGCCGCAAGTGGTTCCCGGAGTGACCACGGGAGAAATTGACGAGATCGTCCGCCGAATGACGCTTGAAGCAGGCGGGGTGCCCGCGACGCTCGGGTATCGCGGCTATACCAAGAGCTGCTGCACCTCGATCAACCATGTCGTTTGCCACGGGATTCCGGGAGACAAGGCGCTGAAGGACGGCGACATCGTCAATATCGACGTGACGCCGATCCTTGACGGCTGGCATGGTGACACCAGCCGCATGTTCTTCGTCGGCGACGTGCCGATCAAGGCCAGGAAGCTGGTCGACGTGACATATGAAGCTTTGATGCTCGGTCTCGAGCAGGCCAGGCCCGGCAACCGGCTCGGCGACGTTTCCCATGCCATCCAGACCCATGCGGAAAAGCATCGCTATGGCGTGGTTCGCGATTTCTGTGGCCACGGCCTTGGACGGCTGTTCCATGACAGTCCGGAGGTCATCCATGCCGGGCGTCCGGGAACGGGCCCAGAGCTCAAGCCCGGGATGTTTTTCACGGTGGAGCCGATGATCAACATCGGGCGCCCGGACGTGAAGCTGCTCGACGACGGATGGACCGCGGTCACCCGCGATCGCTCGCTATCGGCCCAGTTCGAACATTCGATCGGGATTACCGAGACAGGCTGCGAGATTTTCACCAAGAGCCCGAAGGGGCTGGACAAGGCGCCCTACGCCTAAGCCGCCAAGCACAAGGCCGCCGGCGCAAGGCGCCGCCGGACTTGTGTCGAGAGACGGCGAAGGCCGGCCGACCGCCGGCCAAGTGGCCGAGCGGATCGACGTCACGGGATTTATTCTCGTGACAGCAGCTGGACATCAGAAGAAGAGTGCAATGTCTCGTGGCCTGCGCCGGCGCGAAGTAAATTCGTGCCGTCGGTCCTGTCGCGCTGCGCGCGCAGGCCGTCCGCTGCTCGTCAGCTCTTCGCGCTGCTAGCGATTAAGCGGCCACGGACTTCCTAGTCGCATCCCAGCGCGCGGTGAGTGCCTCGGCGCTCTCGACGTCCTCGGGGAAATCGACTTCGCCCCATTCGTCGCCGCTGATATCCAGCGTCCACACCGGCGCTTCCTGGGCGATCTGGTGAATGACTCGCAGGTACCAGATGGTGGTTCCCTCACCGGTCCGGATCGCCCGCTCGATCGCGTGGCGGAACCTCTGGGCACCGGCTCCACGGAAGGCGAGCAGGCCGATCGATTCGGCGTTGACCTCAGCAAGGTCGAGCCGCTTGCCGATCGCGTGAAGCCGGCCGGCCTCGTCGACGACTACCTTCATGTCGTCCTCGTCATATCCGTCCTTGCGGTCGATGGTGACGCAGATGCCGTCTTGTTCGCAGTTGCCAACGACACGGGCCATCAGCGCTTCGCTGACCAGTGTATCGCCGTTCCACACCAGCACGTCGCCGGCGATTTCATCGCGAGCGATGAACAGCGAGCCGAGGTTGTCCGCCACCTTGTAGAAGGGATTGTAGACCGTCCGGACATAGGGAGCCGCATCGCCGCGGCGCTTCAGCGCAGCCTCGATCTGGTCGTCGCGGAAGCCGGTCACGACGACCGCCTCCTCGACTCCATTAGCGGCGAGCGCGTCCAACTGCCGGTCCAGCAGCGTGCGACCGTTGAATTCGATCAGGCACTTGGGCCTGTCGTCCGTCAAATGGCCCAGGCGGGAGCCCTGCCCGGCCGAAAGAATGATAGCTTTTTTCATCTTGGGAAGAGAACTGCCCGCCAATTGCGGCAGAGGTTTGGCGAGAAAACTACTTTCACCGCATCGCAGCATCAGCCCATGGCGCTTTTTGCTCGTCCCATGCATATGATGCGAGGGATCGAACTGGGATATTCATGCCGTGAAGAAGATCGAAGCCATCATCAAGCCGTTCAAGCTCGACGATGTGAAGGATGCGCTCCATGAAGTCGGCGTTTCCGGCATTACCGTGACGGAGGTGAAGGGCTTTGGGCGCCAGAAGGGCCATACCGAACTCTATCGGGGCGCCGAATATGTCGTCGACTTCCTGCCCAAGGTGAAGGTCGAGGTGGTGGTCGAGGACGATCTCGCCGACCGAACGGTGGAGGCCATCGAAAATGCGGCCCGCACCGGCCGCATCGGCGACGGCAAGATTTTCGTCTTTGCAATCGAGCAGGCCGTCCGGATCCGCACGGGCGATCGCGGCGCGGACGCGATTTAGCCGATCGGCAGCGCGAATGGACGACCCCCGCCTCGCCTCCATGTCCCCGGACGAGCTCAAGTCTCTGATGCGTGCGCTCGGCTACCGCACGCAGAGCGATCTGGCCAATGCGATCGGTGTCAGCAGGTCCGCGGTTAGCCTATGGCTGGAAGGCAAGGTCGGCGTCCCTCGCCCGGTCGCGATGCTGCTTCGGATGCTCGTCCAGGCCCAGCGCCGCGCCTTTTGAGACCCAACCGGTGAAAAGTTCACGGCCCTCGTGACTCCGCGACCGACTACTGGAATCGCTTAACCGGCATACCGGAATCACTCTTCACGTCATGCCGGCGAAGGCTGGCATCCATGTCGAGCATCAATTTCCGGGCTTCAAACATGGGCCCCGGCCAAGGCCGGGGCGACAGAAGGGACGAACGAAGATGGCGAGCGCCGCATCCAAAGTGCTGAAGCAGATCGAGGAAAATGAGGTCGAATATGTCGACCTCCGCTTCACCGACCCCAAGGGCAAGTGGCAGCACCTGACCATGGTCGCCTCGGTCATCGACGAGGACATGCTGACCGACGGCTTCATGTTCGACGGCTCTTCGATCGCCGGCTGGAAGGCGATCAACGAGAGCGACATGATCCTGATGCCGGATCTCGAGGCCACCTACGTCGATCCGTTCGCGGCGACGCCGACCCTGATCCTGGTGTGCAATATCGTCGAACCGTCGACCGGCGAGCTCTACGCCCGCGACCCGCGCTCGACCGCGACCCGCGCCGAGGCCTATTTGAAGGCTACCGGCGTCGGCGACACGGTCTTCGTCGGCCCTGAGGCCGAGTTCTTCATGTTCGACGACGTCCGCTTCGAGGACGGCTACAACGTCAGCTACTACAAGCTCGACGATATCGAGCTGCCGACCAACACCGGCCGCGAATATGAGGGCGGCAACCTCGCTCACCGGCCGCGTGCCAAGGGCGGCTATTTCCCCGTCGCCCCGGTCGACAGCGCCGGCGACATCCGCGGCGAAATGGTTTCCACCATGATCGAAATGGGCCTACCGTGCGACAAGCATCACCACGAAGTCGCCGCCGCCCAGCATGAGCTCGGCCTGACCTACGGCAAGCTGGTCGAGACCGCCGACCGCATGCAGGTCTACAAATATGTCGTCCACATGGTCGCCCATGCCTATGGCAAGAC
>DASTVY010000253.1:0-4252 GCA_035758865.1 Sphingomicrobium sp.
ATTTCTGGGCGCTCAGTTCGACACCCGTTTCACCTTCGGCAATGGAATGGTGCTCTCGCCGTACGCACGGCTGTCATGGGTGCACGAGTTCGAGCCCAACCGGACGATCAACGCCGCCTTCATCGCGCTGCCGGGTGCGGCGTTCTCGGTCGATGGTCCACGCGCGGCGAGCGATGCCGCACGGATCGACGCCGGCGCCAAGCTGGCACTCGGGCCGAATGCCCTGGTCTTTGCCAGCTTCGACGGCGAGTTTTCCAATCGCAGTCAAAGCTATGCTGGCAAGGGTGGGATCAGGGTCGCTTGGTAGCGTCACGCGATCGGGGCGTTCGGGGCGACATTCAGAACAAACGCGTGGAAGCCAGCTTCGCTCCGTCCCTGAGGCTGCACAGCTTTGCCCAGACCACATCCGGCGCAACACGGCCCCAGCCCGCCGACGTGTCGAAGCCGCAATCGGTCGCGGCCAGCACGGCGCTGGGATCGCCGATCGTAGCCGCCACCCGCTCGATCCGGTCCGATACGACCTCGGGATGCTCGATGATGTTGGTCAACGGGTCGATCACGCCCGCCACCAGGACCTGACCGCTGTTCAGGGGAAATTTCTCGAAGCAGCGAAATTCGTGCGCGTGGCGCGGGCCGGCGAAGGGGAGATACAAGGCTCCGACGTTCGCCTGCTGCACGGTCGGCAGAATATTCTCGAGCGGCACGTCGCTGTCGTGAGGCGATTCCGAATTACCCCAGCAGATGTGGAGGCGCACCCGGTCGGGTGGAACGTTCTTGAGCGCGACGTTGATCACTGCGACGACATTTTCGACGAATTCGAGAAACACCGACAGCGGCTTGTCCTTGAATGAAATGTGCCGCTCCAGCGCGAGGTCGGGTGCGTCGATCTGCAGCACGAAGCCGGCGCGAACGATCGTCTCATACTCGATCCGCAACGCGTCTCCGAGCGCTTGCAGATATTTCAACTCGGTGTCGTAATGCTGGTTCTTGATCGCGGCGGCGACGATACCGGGTGACGGCGCGTTCATGAAGGGTTCGACAAAGATATCCGGATTATCCTTGAGGACGTCTGCGAAGTCCCTGCACTCCGCCTCGATCGCAGCCGCATCGATATAGCGCACGTCGCCGATCGCCATCGGCAATCCCTCGTTTGGCGACACGCGGGCCTTGCTCGAGGTCTGCTCTATCCATCGCTTCTTGAATTCGGGATAGCGGTCGACGTCGGCCCGCGACGGCCGCTGCCAGGTCCCGCCCAGCCCGGTCAGGCGCTCCTTGAGATAAAGGAAGAATGAATCGCGCTGCTGTTCGCCATTGTTGCCGACGTCGATGCCGGCCTCGGCCTGCCTCGGTACGATCGCGCGCAACGCGGCCCTGCCAGCCGCGGCAATTTCATCCGCGGCGACCCCTTCCCCGCGCGAGCGCCGAACGAAAAGGTTGGTCAGATTCTCCGGCCGAGGCAGGCTTCCGGCATGCGTCGTCAGAATTCGTTCCGAACTGCGCCGCATGGAATAACCTTGTTTCCTATCGGGGTTCTCAAGCTTGATCCAGTGTGGCGCATTTGACGTTCCTATCAGTATTGGCCGCGAGTCCTTCATAGGAACGTCAAATGCAAAGCCACACTAGGATCATGACTTGCTAGTGTCCCTTTGTTTCCGACGTTCGTAAAAGCGGGTGCTGCGAGATGATACGAACGTCGGAAACGGGACACTAGGCGCCGGCGAATTTCGGTACGACGGCGCCCTTCTTGTAGAATTCGCGCTCCATCCGGCTCGGCACGCCCTCGGCCTTCAGCTTGGCTTCGTATTCCGCGCTGATGAAGGGGTCTTCCATCCAGTACGGGATGGCGCTGCCGCCTTCCGGAATGTCCATCGCGGTGTAATCGGTGTGTTTCTCGCCAGGAGGGCCGGGCTCGCGGCCGGGATTGTGCGGGCCGAACCACGCGGTCAGCCGCAGCGGATCCTTCGATGCGCCGAAATGCTGGTGAAACCAGCGCGCGCCGCCGGGTGCTGCCGATACCATTCCGACCGGCTCATAGTCGACGCGCTTGATCTTGTCGGCATGGCCGTCCTTCCATGGCGTGACGCCGTAGCGCTCAGGCCAGGTATAGGTGTAGCCCTTGCCCTTCAGGCAGATCAGCACGGCGGCCGAGGTGTGCGCATGCGCCTTGGAGTAGCGGCCGTTCTCATGTTGGCCGATCCAGAGATAAAAGGTGTTGCCGGTCATGAACGGTTCGACCCGCCGCCACCCCGGCGAGCGCCTGTTGTCGAGCGGCAAGTCGCAATTGACCACGTCGGGAACGAAATTCGTGCGCCGCATCGCCAGCCCGCGCACGGGATCGGGCTCGATGTCGTCCTTGTATTTGTAGAAATCGTCGGCGCCGCTGAAACGGTCGCGGAATTCATACGGGCAGTTGAACAGCACTTCGACGTTGTTGATGAGATTGAGGAGATTCGGCGCCGTGGTGCCGCCGAGGAGCAGGGCCGGCGCCGAGCTCGCATTGACGATGCGGTGCCAGGCATTGACCGGAATCGAAAACAAAGAGCCCTTCTGCCATTCGAACACGTGGCGCTTGCTGTCGTTGTCGAGCCAGACTTCGGTCGTCCCGCGGCCCTCGACGACCAGATAAATCTCCTCGTAGAGATGCCTTTCCGGATTGAGCGCGCCGGCTCCCGGCACCTCGACGACGTAGCTGCCCCATTTGCCCTCGGTACCGTGCAGCTGGATATAGCTGCCCTTGCCGCCCAACCGCTTCCACGGGGCGAGCGGCAGGTTCTGCACCTTGCTCACGCCGATATCGCGGTAGATCGGAATGCCTTCCGACTCCATGAACAGATCATAGGGGGTCTTTGGCCGGCCGAACTCTCCGAAACCGGCGCGGTTGCTGCCGGTCGGCTCGTGCCAATGCGTCCTGCCGGTCAATTCGTGCATGATGACGCCTTTGATGACGGCGAAAACGATCGCCGCAATTGCTTTTCCGCCAATGCTTTACTGCCAATGCCCCGGACAAGGCAAGACGCCGCTGCCGCCGGCCGCCAACGACGGCGTTGGGGCTTGCGCCACCGGCGCGGACGCTGATCGCCGGTCGTGGTCGCGGCTTAGACTGATTGATAGGGCGAAGGGCGAATAGCCACGGCCAAGAGGCCTTTTGGCCCATGAACCGATCCACTAAGATCGCCGCACACTTTCCAGTGTTTGGAGGACAGTAGACATGAAAAGAGTTCTCTTGGGAACGATCGCGCTGTTGGCGCTTGGGACGGCGCCGGCGCTCCCCCAGCAGAAGACCATCAAGATCGGGTTCATCAGCAGTTTCAGCGGTCCGGCCGCGGCCATCGGCAACGATATGCGCAATTCGTTCGAGCTCGCGCTCGATCACCACGGGCGCAAGCTCGGCGGACTGCCGGTCGAGGTCATCTACGAGGACGACCAGATCAAGCCCGAAGTCGGCGTGCAGAAGACCCAGAAGCTGATCGAGTCCGACAAGGTCGATTTCATCGTCGGCTATATCTGGTCGAACGTGCTGCTGGCCTCGCTCAAGCCGATCGTCGATTCCAAGACCTTTCTGGTGATCACCAATGCCGGCGCGTCACAGGTCGCGGGCGAGTTGTGCTCGCCCTACGTGTTCTCGACCTCGTGGAACAACGATCAGACGCCGCAGGCCGTGGGCCTCTACATGAACCAGAAGGGCGTCAAGACCGCCTTTCTGATCGGCCCGAACTACGCGGCGGGCAAGGACATGCTGGAAGGCGTGAAAGCGACCTTCAAGGGCCAGATTCTCGGCCAGGAGCTGACTCGGTGGCCTGACCAGCTCGACTTTTCCGCCGAGCTGTCGAAGGCGCGCGCGGCGAAGCCGGATGCGATCTTCGCATTTTACCCCGGGGGCGCCGGCGTCCAGTTCATCACGCAGTACGCGCAATCCGGGCTCAAGAGCCAGATTCCGCTCTACACCGCATTCACCATCGACGAGCTGTCATTGCCACGGATGAAAGACCTCGCCGTCGGCATTCCCGGTGCGCAGCAGTGGGTGAACGATCTGCCGAACGAAGCGAACAAGAAATTCGTCGCCGATTACAAGGCGAAATACAAATCCTCGCCATCGTTCTACGGCGCGCAGACTTATGATGCACTCGCTCTCCTCGAAAGCGCCGTGGTGGCGTTCAAGGGCGATCTCACCAAAAAGGACGAGATGCTCAAGGAGATGGAGAAGGCCGACTTCAAGTACGTTCGCGGCAACTTCAAGTTCGGGCGCAATCAC
>DASTVY010000308.1:0-11374 GCA_035758865.1 Sphingomicrobium sp.
GCAGAATGCGAACAGGTCGGGCGAGTTGCCGGTGCGCGTACGGACCTGGCCGACCGCCTCGACGATGCCGTCGAGCACATAGTCGCCGACGCCCTTGGCCTTGTGCTCCTCGCTTGGGTTGACCCAGCTGATGACGAACACGGTGCGGCCTTCGTCGACCAGCCATTTGACCAGGCTTTGCCGCGGTACCAGATCGATCATGTAGTAGCGGTTGACCAACGGCGGGACATACAGCAGCGGCTCGGCGGCGACCTTGTCCGTGGCCGGCGTATACTGGATCAGCTGAAACAGCTCATTCTCGAACACCACCTCGCCGGGCGTTGCGGCGATCGTCTTGCCCTTCTCGAACGCCGTCGGATCCGTCCGGCGCTGGACGAAGCCCTTGCCGCTGGCAATGTCCTCGATCAGGTTCGCAAAGCCCTGGACCAGATTGGCGCCGTTTGTCTCCTTGGTCCGCTTGACCACCTCGGGGTTGGTCGCGGCGAAGTTGGCCGGCGATATCGCGTTCAGATATTGGTCGAGAAGGAAGCTGGCCATCGCCGTCGTTCTGGCGCTGCCTTCGCCGATCGAAACCACCTCGCGCAGCTGTTTCGATGCCAGCAGATAGGCATCGCGGATCGCGCGGTAATAGCTATCGTCCTGCCACTCGGATGCCGCGAAGCGGCGGTCGCGCGGCTTTTCGGTCTCCTTGCCGGACAATGCCCCCAGCCAGAACTGACCCCATTGCAGGGCGGCAGCCATCTGCACTTCCATGAGGTCTGTCGGTTTCATCGCCAGGCCCATGGCGAATTCGGTGGTGGCCTGGGCGATGGCGAAGGGATCGAACGGCAGGGTCGGCTTGACCTCGCCTTTCGCCATCTTCTCTGCGGCCTCGTTGAGCTGCCTTGCTAAATCATTGAAAGAAAACGCAGAAGTCACTGGCGTGTAAGCTCCCTGCCGACGATCATCCGCATGACCTGGTTGGTACCTTCCAGGATCGAATGGACCCGCAGGTCGCGCCAGAAACGCTCGATCGGGTAATCCATCAGGTAACCATAGCCGCCGTGCAGCTGCAGCGCCCGATCCACGACACTGCTTCCCGTATCGGTGGCTAGTCGCTTGGCCATCGCCGCGAACTTGCTCTTGTCGGGGGCGTTGGCTGTGACCTTCGCCGCCGCGACATAGAGCAGGTAGCGCGCTGCCTGCAGCTCGGTTTCCATGTCCGCCAGCATGAACTGGGTGTTCTGGAAGTCGGCGATCGCCTTTCCGAACTGCTTGCGCTCCTTGGTATATTTGACTGACTCGTCGAGGCAGCGCTGCGCCCCGCCCAGCGAGCAGGCACCGATGTTGAGGCGGCCGCCGTCGAGGCCCATCATGGCGATGCGGAAGCCTTCGCCTTCGCCGCCGACGCGGTTGGAAACGGGAACCCGGACCTCGTCTAAATTGACCTGCGCGGTAGGCTGAGAATGCCAGCCGAGCTTCTTCTCATTGGCGCCGAAGCTGACACCCGGCATGTCCTTTTCGATTACCAGCGCAGTGATGCCCTTGGGGCCGTCCTCGCCGGTGCGGACCATGGTGACGTAGATTTCATTCTCGCCGCCGCCCGAAATGAAGGCCTTGGATCCGGAGACTACATAATGTTCGCCATCCTTGACCGCCTTGGTCTTGAGGGCCGCTGCGTCGGACCCGGACGACGGCTCAGTCAGGCAATAGCTGGCGATCCGCTCCATCGGGATCAGCGACGGAAGATATTTCTGCTTCAGCTCATCGGAACCGAAGCGATCGATCATCCAGCTCGCCATATTGTGGATCGAGATGAAGGCGCTGGTCGACGGGCAGCCATGGGCCATCGCCTCCATGATCAGCGCGGCCTCGAGCCGGCCGAGGCCGATTCCGCCGCTTTCCTCTGATACATAGATGGAGCCAAAGCCGAGCTCGGCCGCCTGCCGGATCGTATCGCGCGGGAAGATATGTTTTTCGTCCCACTCTGCGGCAAATGGAGTGATCGCGTCGGCGGTGAATTTCTGCGCCATTTCCTGGATCTGGCGCTGGTCGTCGGTCAGGTCGAACTGATGCATGGGCAGGGGCCCTAGCACCGGGTTACGGCATCATCCAGTGGGGCGTGCGGCTCCGCAGCGATGATAGGCATAACGCTGCCCGCCGGAGACGCGGATCAGCGTATTGCTGCTTCCGGTCAGCACCAGCTGCTCCTCGCGCTCCTGTCCGTCAAATTCGAACATTCCGACGAAGCGTTCGGGATAGTCGCCGACGACCTGGCTCAGCCGGCCGACCGATTCGCCGGTCATCAGCGTGTCGGGCGTGATGACCAGCGCATTGCCCAGCACCTCGCCCGGGCGGCAATCCGCCGGAACCGTTCCCCAGCGAGCCTGGAAGGCGGCGGGGATGGGGCCGTCCGCAACTGGCTCGATTTCATTGTCGACCAGCTCATTCTCGAGCTCGTTGGCGACGAGATTCTCTTCGACCGGCGGCGGAGCGGGCGGCGGCTCGGGGTTGTCGCTCAATTGGATGTCGGGAAGTTCGGGCGCCGATTGCGAGGCGCGTATCTTCTCTTCGGTCAGCACATCTTCTTCGCTCGGGCCTCCGCACGCAGAAAGGCACAGGACGACCAGGGATGCGACGAGGATCGGCTTCATGGCCCGACCGCTATCAGGCGCAGCGCGTATAGGTAAAGGTGCCAGTTTCCTCGGCGCGCTTCAGCGTGTTGCCGGTGCGGGTGAAGGTCATCACCTTTTCCCAGCTCTGGCCCTCGCCGGTGAAGGCGAACAGGCCAGCAAAACTGGTGGCGATGGCCGGTCGCTGCTCCTTGAGGGTCGCCTTGCTCTCGTAGAAGACAATGTTTCGTTCACCGATGGTCATCGCGCCCTTGGCATCGCTTCGGTTGCGATCGCAGTCAGCGACAACCATTCCCCAGCGCCCGCGATATTGCCCGGGGATCATGCTTGCTTCGGAAGTATTTGGCGGCGAGGGCTGCTCTGAACCGGCGTCATCAGCCTCGTTCAGGCCACCGCTATTTGCCGCCGCGGTTTCCTCATTGCCCTCGTCAGGAGGCAGCGTCTCGATGTCGGCATTCAGGCTATTGCCTTCGTCGATCGCGATATTGTTGGGGTCATTCTGCTGGCAGGCGGCAAGCGCCAGGACCAGCGTGGCGGCTGCGAGCATCCGTTTCATGCCCAACCAACGCCTTAACCCAGATTAGGTTCGATCAGGTCCCAGCGGTTGCCGTAGAGATCGCGGAATACCGCGACTTTGCCATAGGGCTCGTCGCGCGGAGATTCCTCGAAGACGACCCCAAGATCGAGCATCCGACGATGAGCTTCGTCGAACGCTTCCACCTCCAGGAAGAACCCGATCCGGCCGCCATGCTGGTCCCCGATCCGAGCCTTCTCCGATGCGTTCTTGGCCCGGGCAAGGACAAGAGTGCCGCCGTCATCGGTTTCAACCACGACCCAGCGCTTGTGTCCTTGGTCTTCGTCGACGACGAGGGTGAAGCCGAGGACGCGGGTGTACCAGTCGATGGCCTCGTCATAATCGCGCACCAGCAGCGAGAAAGGCCCAAGCTTCACGCGGTACCGTCAGACTTGGTCGGCATAACGCCCTATCCCATCGTCGGGATGACGAAGGCTTCCTTATGGTCGCCCATAGGCGATCCGTCCGGCCAGCGCTGGGTCACGACCTTGGTCTTGGTCCAGAATCGCATGCCTTCCTGGCCATATTGGCCGATGTCGCCGAAGCCCGAACGCTTCCAGCCGCCGAAACTGTGATAGCTGACCGGCACCGGGATCGGCACGTTGATTCCGACCATACCGACATTGACGCGGTTGACGAATTCGCGGGCCGCATGACCGTTACGGGTGAAGATGGCGACGCCATTTCCATATTCATGCTCGCTTGGAAGGCGCACCGCTTCCTCGAAACTGTCAGCGCGGACGATCTGCAGAACGGGCCCGAAAATCTCTTCCTTGTAGCTGCGGAAATGCGGCTTCACATGATCGAACAGGGTGGGGCCAACGAAGAAGCCCTTTTCATGCCCCTGGAGCATGAAGCCGCGGCCGTCGACGACCAGCTCGCCGCCCTCGTCGACGCACATCTGGATGTAATTTTCGACGCGCTGCTTGTGCGCCTCGTTGACCACCGGGCCGTAATGAGCCTCCGGATCGGTCGAGATTCCGACGCGGAGCCTCTCGATCGCCGGGACGAGCTTTTCACGAAGCGCTGCAGCGGTGTCGTCACCCACTGGAACCACCACCGGCAAGGCCATGCAGCGCTCGCCGGCTGATCCGAAGGCCGCTCCGGTCAAATCATTGACCACTTGGTCGAGATCGGCGTCGGGCATGACGATGCCGTGGTTCTTCGCGCCGCCGAAGGCCTGGACGCGCTTCCCGTTCGCCGTTCCGCGCGAGTAGATATATTGCGCAATGTCGCTCGACCCGACGAAGCTGACTCCGCCGATGTCGGGATGGTCTAGGATCGCGTCGACCATTTCCTTGTCGCCGTGGACGACATTGAGCAGGCCGTCGGGGAGTCCCGCTTCCTGCATCAGCTCGGCAAGGCGGACCGGTACCGATGGATCGCGTTCCGACGGCTTCAGGATGAACGCGTTACCGCAGGCGATCGCCATTCCGAACATCCACATCGGGATCATCGCCGGGAAGTTGAACGGCGTGATTCCGGCGCCGATACCGAGCGGCTGGCGCGTCGAATAGACGTCAATTCCCGGGCCCGCGCCGAGCGTATATTCGCCCTTCAACGCCTGCGGGATCGAGCAGGCATATTCGATCACTTCGAGGCCGCGCTGAACGTCGCCCTTGGCGTCGGCGATGACCTTGCCATGCTCGCTAGCGAGCAGCTCGGCCAGCTCGTTCATATTGGCCTCGACCAGCTCCTTGAACTTAAACATGACTCGAGCGCGTCGCTGGGGGTTGGTCGCGGCCCAGGCGGGCTGGGCGGCCAGCGCTGCGTCCACGGCTTTCTGGAGCGTTGCTGCCGAACCGAGATTGACCGTCGCCTGCACCTCGCCCTGGCTCGGGTTCCACACATCGCTCTTGCGCGCCCCCTCGGCGAGAGACTGTCCGTTGATGAAATGTTCGATGCTACGCATTGGGGATTCGAAGCCTCTTGCCTGAATGGAAAGTTGGGCCGCTCACTAGTCCCCGATGAAGCCTCTGGCTAGGGTGCTGGCTTCGGCGCAGGGCAATCGGCGTACTGACTCTTGGTCAATGCGACCCAGGCGGACGCTGAACCGGCCTCCAATTTCTCCAGTCTTAGCCGGAAATCATTATATTCCATATGGTTGGGAAGCCCGAGCTCGGCTTCGACGATGAACCGGTCCTTGGCGTCGGCCCACAGAGTGCCGGCCGATGGTGTCGCGCCTTCAACCGTCAGATCGAAGCGCAGCGTGTCCCGCCCCGCATGTTGCTCCGGGCCGGCATAGTGGGCGCGCAGCATACCGAGATCTCGGAAGATGGAATCTTCCGACGGCCAAATGACCGGCAACGCAAAGGAGAAGTCTGTGGCCGGCCGGTTCTCCTGGAGGAAGCTGTTCAAGTCCGCGAAATCGAAATCATAGATTAGAAACGGCACGGCCCTTAGCGAGTGCCTGACCCGGATGCGCTGGCCGCCGGGCGGCGTGACATCCGCCGCAAGGATCATGAGGGTGGGATCGAGTGTAATTGTACCGAACCGGGCCTGGCTTCCGTCCTTCGCAACCTTGCCGGCGAAGAACACGCGACCGTTCCGGACATCATCGCTCATTTCCGCGGTGACGTATGCGGCGGTGGTGCATTTCTCCACCCATTTATAGACGGCAATGCCGGTTCGGGTGGGGCGAAAGTGGACGACATGCTCCGGCTCGCTGCCATCGCGGTTGGAGCGGATGTAGTGAAAGATCGGCGATGGCGTGGCGATGGCTGCGGCGGCAAGCAGGGTCAGCATTTGGCAACATTACTCCGCGATGTAGCGCCACGGCTTGTCCGGCCCATCGCGGCGCCAAACCGTGAAGAAGGGGAAGGCCTCATTCTTTGCTGGATCGTTCGATCGGATGGTTCCGATGCTGACCCCCAGGTCTCCGCTCGACGCAGCAAAGCTTCGTTCGGTGCCCCAGTGAATTTGGGCCGGACCTTCTTCCTTGAATCCGGCGACGACCGCATCGAGGCCGTAGGCGAAGCCCGCGCCTCCGTACATGTTCATCGCGTCGGGGCGACCGAACTCGCCGAAGGCTTGTTTGAGCCCGACGACCTGTGCGCGGTCGGAGAATGATTTTTCCGCGGCGGCGATGCTTTGCTGATGGGTCAGGGAGTCGGCAGCCGGTTCGGCGCCAGAGGCTGGAAGCGAGGGTGGCAGCAGTTCCTTTGATACTTCGCCCGTTTGCCGAACCTGCTGGCGATAGGCGACCACGCGCCAGCCTTCCGGCCGCTTGATCCAGTAGGAGAGATATTTGCGGTCGCGCCGTGCAGGGTCGCCGCCGCTGACCGACAGGAAGCCATAAGTAAATCCTTGCGTGCCGTCGGCCGAGATTCCGCCGCGGATCGGAGACCAACTGACAATGCCTTCCTTGTAGGACGGATTTTCGCGGAACAGGGCAATGACCGCATCGCGGCCGATCGCATGGCCTTTCGGTGACGGCATCACCACATCCTTGTCGAGCATTGCCGAAATGCCGGTCACGGGATCCGCCGCTTTGGCGGCCTCGACAGAAAAAGTCAGGTCGGCTGCAAGCAGTTCATTGACCACTGCCTTCGGATCAACAGGCTTGGATGTGGCCGGAGCGGTAAAGAACAATAGGGCAATCAAAATGGTGCGGAACATGGGCGTGCCTTTCGCCGCTCGGGCTATCGACACCATGCCATCGGCGCCCCGCCTCGTCGACCGATATGGTCGCTCGTTCGACCAGCCGACAAGCGGCGGTCTCGGTAATGTTGCCGATAGACGTCAGACATCGGGCCAATCACCAAAGCGTCATGGCGATCGATCGGGCACATCTGCGCGAGGGGCGATTCTGGAGCGATTATAACCAGCGTCGATACCAGATTCTGTTCTTCACCTTGCTGTTCACCTTACTGGCAATGCCGATCGCAACATTCGTCCAATGGGGATCGACCGCGATCGAGCTGTTGTTCGGTGCGAGCCTGCTGGCGGCCGTCGTTCCGCTCGGAACTCCGAGGAGCCGCCGTATCCTGTTAGCGGCGGTCATCTTGTTGCTGCTTGCTCGGCCAGCCGCGACGGAGGCCAATTTAAGCCAAGTGTCTGAATCGGCACTCGGTTTATGGGCTGTGATCGGACTCATTGCCGCTGCAGGAGCGCTGCGCTTTGTCCTCAAGGCGGATGATATAGAAGGCGAACATGTGTTCGCGGCCCTGAGCGCCTATCTGCTCGCCGGAATTTTCTTCGGGGTCACCTATTGGGCGATAGAATTCGCCTTGCCGGGCAGTTTTGCCGGGCCGTCCGAATTCACTCGTGAAAGCGCCGTTTATTTCAGCTTCGTTACCCTTGCGACGTTGGGATATGGCGATTTCCTGCCCAAGACAGACATGACACGCGGCTTGGTCGTATTCGAAGTCATTGGCGGCCAGCTGTTCCTGGCGGTCATGGTCGCACGGCTGATCGGCCTTTATACCAACGAGCGAAAGTCGGACTGACGGCTGGAATCGCCCGGCGCGCCGTGCTTAGGTCGGCGGCATGTATCGCCCAGCAATCCTCCTGATCTCCCTTTCCGCAACTGCCGCCGCCGTTCCGCCACTTCCGCCTCCCGAGGCGAAGGTCGCCGACATCGCGCGCGCCGTCGATGCGGCCAAGATGAAGGCCACGGTCGAGAAACTGGTGAGTTTCGGGACGCGTCACACGCTTTCGTCGCAGACCGATCCGAAGCGCGGGATTGGAGCCTCGGTCCGCTGGGCCGAGGCGGAAATGAAGAAGCTCGGGCTGGAGACGCTACAGACCTGTGACACGGTCACCAAGCTGCCACGCATTCCGACGCCGACCAAGGTGTGCAACGCCGTCGCGATCCAGCGTGGGACCGAGCGGCCCAACGATGTCGTCATCATCACCGGCCATATCGACAGCCGGGTGAGCGACCCGATGAATGCCACCTCAGACGCCCCCGGCGCCAACGACGACGGATCGGGCACGGCGGCAGTGCTGGAAGCGGCGCGGGTGCTGTCGAAGCACAAGTTCCCGGGCACGATCGTTTACGCAGCGCTGTCGGGGGAGGAGCAGGGGCTTAACGGCGGCAAGATCCTCGCCGATTACGCCAAGGCGCAGAGCTGGAACGTCATAGCCAATCTGAATAACGACATCGTCGGCAATTCATGCAGCTCCGACGGAGTTTGCAATGACAAGCAGGTTCGGATTTTTTCCGAAGGGCCGCGCTGGCAGGGCCATGAAGACCTTGCCGCCCGCATCCGCAGTTTGGGGGGCGAGAATGACGCGCCCTCGCGAAACATCTCGCGCTTCCTCGATACCTTGGCCGAACGGGTTACCGATCTCGGGATCGACGTGATGCAGGTGTGGCGCAACGACCGCTTCGGCCGCGGCGGCGACCATACCGAATTTCTCAACGCCGGCTTCCCAGCGGTGCGCTTCTCGGTCGCGATCGAGAATTACAATTGGCAGCACCAGGATCTGCGAACCGAGAACGGCATCAAATATGGCGACACCATCGAGAATATGGATTTCCCGTACCTGGCGCGGGTAACGAAGCTCAATGTCGCGGCGCTCGCCTGGCTTGCAAGCGCCCCGCCGCCTCCGGAAACCAAGGCCGAAGGCGCCGTCAGCACCGACACGACGGTGGGCTGGGATCCGGTCGTTGGAGCCAGCGGATACATGATCTACCGGCGCCCGACGGACGGCAGCCGTTGGGAGCGATTGCAGGCCGTTGGAGCATCAGTCGGTGTAGAAGGCGATGCTTGTCCGCGCCTAGCTTCCGAAAAGGCCTCGGAGCTTCGCCTGTCGTGCGGGATGGTTCTCAAGGGCGTCCGCGTCGACGACTGGGTGTTCGGCGTCTCGTCGGTCAGCAAGGACGGCTTCGAGAGCCCGGTCGCGTCGGCCGTCCCAGGCGGCGCGTTCAAGCCATATATACCTCCCGAGAAGAAATAATCGTCATTGCGAGCGGAGCGAAGCAATCCAGTGTTGCGTTGATTTCTGGATTGCCGCGGCGCTTCGCGCCTCGCAATGACGACGTGGGAGCAAACCATGGCTGGCGGATGGACGCGCGACGGCGCGGTTCAGGATCAGATCGATGATACGGTCAAGGACGCCGTGCAACGGGCTCGCGCGCTTGCCCCGAGCGGCGAGAGCGCAGAGGAATGTGACGATTGCGGAGAGCCCATACCGCTAAAGCGGCGCCAGGCCCTTCCGGGAGTGCGCACTTGCATTTCCTGTCAGTCCGAGCGCGATAGAGCGATTGTCCACTCCACCATCAACCGCCGCGGCAGCAAGGACAGCCAGCTTCGTTGACTTGAATCCGAGGGGCTTTGAGGGCAGGCGCCTGAAGTGCCCCGCAACGCCACCTTCGATACCGACCATCCGGCCGAGCAGCGGCCGATCGCGGGCGTCGGGCTGCGCTTGCTTACGGCGCTGCTTCTTGCCGTCATGTTCGCGTTGGTGAAGCTGGCGGCGACGCGCGGAGTCACCTTGGTTGAAAGCCTCTTCTATCGCCAATGCGGGACGGCCCTGTGCGCGGTCGGAATGGTTGCTGTGGGCCCCGGTTTCCGATCGCTTCGAACGCGGCGGGTAGGAGCACATGTCGGGCGCATGGCGCTTGGAGTCACTGCCATGGGGCTCAACTTCGCCGCAATGATCCTGCTTCCGCTCGCGGAGGCGACTGCGATCGGATTTTCGGTGCCGATTTTCTCGACGGTGTTGGCGGCTCTTCTCCTGGGAGAGCCCACTGGCAAGTGGCGCTGGGGCGCGGTCGCCGCGGGCTTCCTTGGCGTTTTGCTGATCGTCCAGCCGGGGACGGGCGAGGTGCCGTTACTCGGCGCCTCCGTCGCGCTGGTCGCGGCGCTGCTCACCGCCTCGGTGACCATCGCCATCCGCCGGCTTGGGGCAACCGAACGAGCGACAACCACCGTATTCTGGTTCGCGATCAGCTCGCTCGTGCCGCTCGGCGTTATGATGCTGTGGTTTGCCCAAGGCCAAGACCCCGTCACCTGGGCGATCCTTGCCGGCCTGGCACTCGCTGGGGGACTTGCGCAGCTGACGCTGACCGGAGCACTCAGACTCGCGCCGGTCGCCCTGGTGATGCCGATGGATTACACCAGCTTGGTCTGGGCGCTGTTGCTCGGCTCGTGGATTTTTGGCGAACTGCCGACGCCTTGGATCTGGATTGGCGCGCCGATCATTATCGCGAGCGGCCTGGTCATCGTCTGGCGCGAGCATCATCTAGCGCGTCGTGCGGCATTGGCGGCGGCCACCGCTTCGCCCAATTAGGAGCATCATGCCCCGCAAACCTTCCCAAGGCCTGCCGACCCGAAAGCAGATCCTCGATTTCATCGAACAGTCCGGCCAGCCGGCTGGGAAGCGCGAGATCGCGCGGGCCTTCGGCCTCGGCAGCCACGACAAGATCATGCTGAAGGCGTTGCTGAAGGACATGGCCGACGAGGGGCTGATCGACTCATCGCCCGGCCGCGCGTTCCACAAGGCGGGCGGGGTGCCGAAGGTTACCGTGCTGCGAGTGGTGTCGGTCGACGACGGACAGGTCTGGGCGCAGCCGGAAAGCTGGCACGCCGACACTCCGCCGCCCAAACTGCGCGTGATCGAGAGGGGACGCCGCCCCGCGCTGGCGCTTAACGACCGGATTCTTGCCCGTACCGAGGAAGCGGGAAAGGGCTTCCTCGCCCACCCGATGAAGAAGCTGCAGCGCTCGGCCGAGCTGGTGCTGGGCGTGGTTCGGCGGGAAGGCGATCGTTTCTACCTGACGCCGGTCGAAAAAAAGGAGAAGCGCGAGCTTCCGATCTCGGAATTGAAGGATGCGCAGGAAGGCGATTTGGTCTTGGCCGAACCCTCAGGCCGGCCACCACGGGTCACTGCTCGCGTGGATGCGATCCTGGGCGATCCCTTCGCTCCGCGCAGCTTCAGCCTGATCGCGATCCACAAATATGGCCTGCGCGACGAATTCCGGACCGAGGCGGTGGTCGAAGCAAAGCATATCGCCAAGCAGAAGCTGGGCGAGGATCGCGAAGACCTGACGCACCTGCCGATCGTCGCGATCGATCCCGAGGATGCGCGCGACCATGACGATGCCATCTGGGCGAGCCCGCGTGAGGACGGCGAGGGCTGGGACGCAATCGTCGCAATCGCCGACGTCAGCTATTACGTCCGCCCCGGCAGCGAGCTCGACCGCGAGGCTCGGGCGCGCGCCAACAGCGTCTATTTCCCC
>DASTVY010000326.1:0-2190 GCA_035758865.1 Sphingomicrobium sp.
GCCGGCCTGCCTGGCGGCGCCGGCGATGGCGTCGAGTCCGCGTTGCGATGTTGGCTCCTGCGTCATGCGCCGCCAATGTTGCGCTAGTGTCCCGATTCCGAAGTTCGCATCATTCGGCGGCACCCCCATTTGCGAACTTCGGAATCGAAGGACACTAGCAGCTCATGGATCTAGTGTGGCTTCGGTTCAGAATTCCGCATTTCGGACTCGGCGCAGGAATATGCGGACTTCTGAACCGCCACACTAGGTCGGCACTTGGGTGAGATCAGGGCGAAGGCCCGGCCAAGCGACAATTCAGCGTCAGTTGGAAAACAAAAGCTTACTTGCAAATTGCTGGCGCGAGGCACCCGACCCCAGCCCTCGATACCGTCCAACCAGGAAGAACGCTGAGGTGAGCGACGCTCATATTACGGATCGCACATTGATCCGGATGCGTTCGGTTTAACGTTTCGTTAAGCATCATGCTCGACATGCTGGAAACGCGAGGACGGAGCCGCCGGGAGCGAACGGAATGTCTCTTGTTTAGATTGAAGCCCAGTCGATCGCGGTTCGCATCGACGGGACGCTCAGCCCGCCGCAGCGGATGCGCCTGATGTGCTCGGTTTGGCGCGCATCGCCTCGAGCGCGCGCGAGCTTTTCCGCGAAAATCGCGGCGGGTATCGGCAGGTTGCGGCCCCGCAACTGTCCGACGGGCAATGAGTCGCCGTAGCGAAACGCGGGAACGGTGCTCAATGCGGCTGTTGAATTTCCAGCCTGCTGGCCGGCCGCGACCGTCATTGAATCCGCCTGTGACGGACAAGCGCGGTGGGTCGGTTGGGGCTGTTCCTTCCTGTAAACGTCTCCACAGATGCCGATGCGGAGCCACGATTGCGTAACCAGTCTCGCGCGGCGATCTTTGCTTGCCATACTTGCATGGGCATGAGCCGCTCGCCGATCGCCTGCCGTGCGCTGACGGCTTTGCTGCGGACGTCGCCTATTCCCGCATCCGCCGCAAGATCGAACCACTTGTAGGCCTCGATTTCGTCCCGCTCGGTTCCCTGACCAAGTAGGTAGCGCATACCGACATTGTAGAGTGCGTCGGCATTGTCCAGTTGCGCGCCGCGGAAGAACCAGATCAGCGCCATCTCATAATCCTGCGCGATGTCCGGGTGTCCGAGATACATCTCGCCAATGGCATTGAATGCGTGAGGAGCGCCCGCTTCCGCTGCGCGTTCAAACCAAGATATTGCCCGCTTGCCGTCTCTGGGCGTTCCGGAGCCGTCGCGATTCATGACGCCGAGCTCGAACTGAGCCTCGGACTGGCCCTGCTCGGCGGCCCGGGTCAGCCAGTCGATGGCAGCGACGTCGTCGCGCGGAACACCTTCTCCTCTCGCGTGGATGAGACCAAGCTGCATCTGCGCGACGGCGTTTCCTCGATCCGCCAAAGGCGTAAGCATCTCGATGGCGCGCTCATAATCATGCACGGCATATCGAATAAGCGCGTCGGTCAGTTCGTCGGCTGTCGCAGCCTGATTGAATAAGGCGATGACGCAGCCCAGAACGAGCGCGCCGATGCGCAGGCTCTGCCGGAAAAATCCAGAGCGCATCCTTCCTCTCCTTTTGATGTTCCCTGGAGTTGCGGGGCCGTGCGATCGGCGCCGTCGCTCACCGCCGGACCGGCGCCCTGGCCTTGCCATGTCTCAGGCGCTTGCGCCGGACTTGGCCTTGCCCCAGATGTGGAGCAGTTCGGCCCGCGACGACTTCGGTGCGCCATCAAGGGGCCCGCCATCGATATCCGGCCCCGGGCCGGCCGCGTACCAGCGGTGCACGTAAAGGACCGCGAAGAACTGCGCGATGATCAGAGCGGCGAAGGCGAATAGACCGTCCATGGTGTTGGTTTCCTGAGGGCGGGAGCGCTGAAGCGCCGATAAAGCCGATAAATGAGTGTCACCACTCAAACCGCCCGGGTGTGAACCAGTTCACACACCGAAAAATGTTTGCGCCGTCGTGGGAGTTTCAAAACGGAATATAGATTCGGTCGAAATCGAGCTCCGTCGAGACGATGCGCTGATGCGCCTGGTCGAGCCAGGGCTGCAGACGCTGCACCCGTTCGGAGATGGCCGTGAAGTCCCGGCGAAAACCAGGCATCACCACGCGCACGGCGTCGTAGATTTCGTCTTCGTCGATGGTCGTGAGGCGGCGGTCTCGCAC
>DASTVY010000367.1:0-5448 GCA_035758865.1 Sphingomicrobium sp.
CGTCGGATGAAGAAGTGACTAAAGCGCATGGGATGTGCCCCGCTTGAGGTTTAATTGGCGGCCAAGGTTGCCTGGGAGGCGCTCGGCGATGTCGGCGGCGGTGCCTTGGAAGCGGCCATTTCCGTCGCCCGAACCTGCGTCACGCGCGTATTGACCTTGGATCCGGGCATGGCGAACTGGACGCCCTGAACGACGACCCGATCGGCCTTGGTCAGGCCGGAACGGATGACCCGCAGCCCGGCGACCAGCGGACCGGTCTCGACCGGCTTGGCCGCGACCGTGCCGTCCTTGCCGACGACCAGCACGATCTTGCGCGCCTGATCGTTGCGGATCGCGGCATCCGGCACGAGCAGCGCCGCGGTGGTTCCACCGTCGGCCAGCCGCATGTTGCCGAACATGCCCGGCGCCAGGAAATAGTTGGGATTGGGGACAATCGCCCGCGCCCGCACCGTGCCGCTGTTCTGACTGATGCCGTTATCGGTAAAGTCGAGCCGGCCCCGCCAGTTGTACTCGGCCTCATCCTGCAGACGAATTTCCGTTACCTGGCCCACCTCGCCGGTCTGCCGCTGACGGGACGACTTGAGGAACAGCGATTCCGGAACGTCGAAGGTGAAGTAGATCGGATCGAGCGCATTGATCGTCGTCAGCAAGGTTCCGCCGGCATCGCCCGCGCTCACCAAATTGCCAGGATCGATCCGGCGGTCGGAAATGCGGCCGCCGATCGGCGCACGAACCTGCGTGAATTCGACGTCGAGCGCCCGGGCCTGGACCCTGGCCTGCGCTGCCGCCAATGCCGCACGCGCTGAGCGCGCCTTGGCGATCAGCTGGTCGACACTGCTCTGCGAAACGGCTTCTTCGGCCAGCAGGCGCTGTCCGCGGGAAAGGTTGGTTTCCGCAAGTGCAAGCTCGCTCTGCGCCGTCGCGACGCCTGCGCGCGCTTCGGCAAGGGCGGCAGTGAACGGCCGCGGATCGATGGTGAACAGCAATTGTCCCTGGCGAACAATGGCCCCGTCGGTGAAGTGGACGGCGACGATCTGCCCCGAGACCCGGGGCCGCACCTCGACGCTGCGGCTCGCTTCGAAGCGGCCGACATAATCGTCCCACTGGTTGACGTTACGCTCGATGGGTGCCGCGACCGTCACCGTTGGGGCAGCTGGAGCAGCAGCTGGGGAAGGGTCGCTGCTCCAGATGGTGGCGGCCGCGGCAAGCAGGGCCAGCGGCGAGCCGACAATTGCGGCTCGCTGCCAGAGGGGACGAGTTGAGAATTTCGCGCCCAGCGAATTCATTTCGCCTGCGTCGGGCGTGACTTTGGTGAGCATATTCATGCGGCAATCCTTTGCGGGGAGCCGATGGCGGCGCGGATGCTGCGCACCATCAGTTCATACTGGTCCGGGCTGAACCCGGCGGAGAGGAAGGAAGCGACGTCGTCGCCGGGAACCGTAAAGCCGTAGTGCCAGCTGAGCACCGCCATGCGGCGAAGGGCTTCGAGGCGTTCGTTGGCAAGCTCCAAGCTGCCGCTGCGCCCCATCAGCCAGTTCCAGAAGCGGCGGATGCGGCCGGCCGGGCGCAGCGTCGAAATGCTGTCCGCCCGCGCGAGCCGGATCACCGACCATTCCAACGGGTTGAATTCGGGCTTGTCCGTGTCGTTGGCCGGAACAGCCGTGCGGGCGATCGGCTCGGCATATTGCGGTTCAATTTTCGCTAGATAGGCCATGCTTTTCTCCCTTTTTCGTTGGCGAGCTCGACCGTTCGCAGGAGGAGACCTCGCTGCGGTTGCGGCTTACCGGGCACGCAAAGACCTGTTCGGCGGAGCGTCAGCTCCGACGCAATCAAGTCGGTTTCAAATGGTGGCTACGAAATACTGGCGGGGGTCAGGTCCCGCGAAGGATTGAGTTCATGTTCAGACGCACCGCCCTTTTTACTTCGATGGTCGGAAAGCCGCGCCGGAATCTTGGCCCCAAGCTTTCTGTACCGGTCAGTACAAAGTCAGATAGGCGACGTCAAGAAAAATTCTATACCGACCGATAAAAAAATTTGATGGAGCTATAAGTCAGGGGCTCGGCCACAGGCCGAGCGCGGTTTCGATCAGCCGCTCCAGGTCCTTGCGATTGATGCCCTGATTGGATTGGATCGAGATGCCCTGCAGCCAGGCGACCAGAACGCCGGTCAAGCCGAGCGCATCGATATGCGCGGGCAGATCGCCCTCCTTCTTGGCGCGCTCAAAGCGGTCCACCATCATTTGTTTGAACACTTCGGTGCGCTGGACGATCTCATCATGCAGCGACTGCGCCGCCGGGCCGCATGCGACCGAAGCGATAACTCGCATGCAGCCATGCGGCTCATCTTCGCCGGTCACATTTTCAAGTGCGCCCCGCAGCATGGTTTCGGCAACCTTGCGCGCAGTCGGCTCAGCCAGGCCCTGGCCAATATAGGCCATCTTTTCGCGCTCGTAGAGGTCAAGCGCCTTGCGGAAGAGCGACTCCTTGTTGCCGAACGCGGCATAAAGGCTGGGGCGCGTGATCCCCATCGCCTCCGTCAGGTCGGTCAGCGAAGCGCCTTCATAACCTTTGGTCCAGAAGACACGGAGCGCCTGCGCCAGCGCATGGTCGACGCAAAATTCGCGCGGGCGACCGCGGACCGGAATGGATTCGGGCTTATTCATATCGCACGGTACATAATGTACCGGCGCGAAAAATCCAGATGTTTCTTAGTCCTAGTCCCAGATGTCCTTGCTGGAGAAGCTGAATTTGAAGGTCGATTGCATCCTGAAATCGGTGCCTTCATCGCCGTCATTATCTTCTCGCTTGCCCCACAGCAGCTCGACCCCGGCGAGGATCCGGTCGGCCGGCATCCACAATAGGTTGCCCGACGCATAGGAGCCTTTGTGGAAAGCGCTGCCTTCCTGGAAATTGGTGTTGTCGACCTTGGTGAAGCTGTAGCCGAGCGCGGAGCTCAGCTGCTTGGTCCATTGCAGGTCGACATAGGCGCTGATGCCGGTGAGCTTGACCGCTTCGGCTTCGAGCAGGGTTGCGAGGAAGTCAGGGTCGGGCGGCAAAGTCGGCGGTACCAGTCCCAGGTTTGCGGATGGCGCCAGGTCCATGCCGCCATCATTCATATAAGTTGCAATGCCCCGGCCATGGACGACGCCCAGCCGGAAAGTTGCAAGCGAGACCTTGGCCGAGCCGCTGAGGCTGACGCCCCAGCCGGTCTCGCTGCCCTCTGGCTCATTGTCTTCGGTTCCGACCGTGTCGAAGCCGATCTTGCGCAATATGCCGCCAAGCTGAACATGGCCCCAATCGCCGCCATAGCGGACCATCGCGGTCAGGTCCGGAAGCTCCTCGTTCGGGCGGACGTTGGTGGCCAGCTCGGGATCGATCAGGCGGATGGCGCCAGGATCGATGTCGTCGCTTGGATTCTCAAGCGCGATCGCGGCTTTGAACCCGTCGCGGTTTAGGAAGGTGAAGCGGATCTGCGGGTTGCGGACGAACACCATGCCCGGCGGGCCCCAATAGTCGACGACATTGGGGAAGATGTCGGCGTCCATCCACAGCGTGTTGGTCTGGCCGACCAGGATCGGGCCCCAGCTGCCATACATGTGGCGGACTCGAAATGTCGTCTGGCCCGCGTCGACGCCGGTGCCGAAGAGGTCGAACTCGAACTTCGCCTCATAGGGCTTGCCGGCAAGCATGCCGTTGGCCTTGGCGCCCAGCCGGGATTGGCGGACGCTGAATAGCGTTTGTCCGTCGCTCCCGAATTCGCCCTCGGTGGTCGGAATGCGAGATGGCCTCAGGGTTGCGTCCCAGTCGGGGTGGACTCGCTTGAAATCCTGGATCGCGTCCAACTGGACGAAGCCGTAAAGCTCGAAATTATTGTCGCCCGCCAGCTTGTGGCGCTGCGGCATCTCCGGGCTGTACTGGACCTGGCTTGCCCGGTTTTCCAGCGCCGTGACTCGGTCGCGTAGCCCGCGAATTTCCTGCAGCAGCATGTCGCGTTCTTCGGCAGATCCCGGCGCGGGTGCAGTCTGCGCGGAAGCCGCCGAAGCCGAGCCCGTGGTTGCGATGGTTGCATCTTCGCCAGCGGCCCAGGCGGGAGCAGCAACGAATATCGCAGTGCAGGCGAGCAGGGCCGTGCGCATGATAGTCCCCCAGCGCTGTGTCCAGCCAAACTACGGCCTGCGAACGATGCCGGTAACTCGGGGGAATTCCCTATCCTTCCTGAGGAAACCCCCAATTCTCGACCCCGAGTTTCTGGGCTTAGCTCTGACGGGCAGCTGGAGGAGGGAATAGGGCAGCTCATGCAATGGTTCGCCGGGCTTTCCCTGATCGGTTTGGCAGTGGCCATCTTTGCTTCGATGCTACTCGCATCGTTCATTGGCTATGGCGCGCGGCGTCTCGAACGCCGGTTGACGGTACGCGCGGAAGAGCCCGAGCATAGCCAGGAAAGCTATCTCGTCGGAGGGATGCTCGGCCTGCTGGCATTGCTGCTGGCGTTCAGCTTCAGCATCGCGCTCGAGCGCTTCGACGAGCGCCGGCATCTGGTTGTCAAGGAGGCCAATGCGATCGGCACCGCTTATTTGCGGACGCAGATGCTGGACGAGCCGCACCGTTCCCGGCTGAGCGGCCTGCTGGTCAATTATACCGACAATCGCATCAAGCTGGCCGGTGTCGCGCCCGCCCAGCTCGATGCTCAGCTGGCGATCAACGACAGGTTGCTGACCGACATCTGGGCGGCGGTCAGCGCAGCTCGTGAATCCGCGCTGGTCCACGGCATTTCAACGCCGCTCCTGATGACATTCAACGAGGTGATCGACCTCGACACCGAGCGGAAAATCTCCCGAAAGCTGCGAATGCCGAAGGAAGTGCTGCAACTGCTGTTCGGGTTCCTGGTCCTGACCGCGGCCGTGCTAGGCTATGTGCTGGAGGAACGGCGCGGAAGGATCGGGGCCGCAGTGCTGTTCCTGCTGTTGTCGCTTTACGTCGGCATCATCGCGGACCTCAATCGGCCCAGCAGCGGCAACATCAGAGAATCCCAGGAGCCAATGCTGCTGCTCCGGGCCTCGCTAAAGGCCCAGCCGCCAACGGTGTTCGACCGCTATCGAACCGAGGCGGCGCAATGAAGCACCACGCCTCCTGTCTCGCGACCATCGCATTGTGCCTGACGGCCGGCTGCGTGCAAGGGCCGAATTATCAAAAGCCGACGGTCGAAGTGCCGTCCAATTACCGCTTCAGCGATCAGGCCTTCCTGGTCAGGGCGCCGGTTGACGACCAGCAGTGGTGGACCAGCTTCGGCGACCCCGTTCTCGACGGCCTGATCCGCGAATGCCTGGCCAATAATCGCGACCTCAGGATCGCGACGGCGCGGGTCGACGAATTCGCCGCAATCCTTGCCGGCACCCGGTCGCAGGGGCTGCCGCAGATCGGCTATGACATCAGCGGCAACCGCTCCCGA
>DASTVY010000067.1:0-2220 GCA_035758865.1 Sphingomicrobium sp.
GTTCCGGCCAACCTTGCCCGTACGATCAGTATGACGATTCCGATATTGAACAGGACATGGGCGGCGGTGACGGTCCAGCTGCCCATCTGGGCGCGCATCCCTATGAGCTGCTCAAGAACCGGGTTCACCACATCGAACAACGTCACGAAGGCAATAAGGGTAGCGATGCCAATCACCACCCCCGGAACCATTACCGCAATGTAGACAAGCGCATCAAATGCCTGACGGGTTGGACCCTTCGTCCGTTCCAGACCCATGGCCGCGAGAGTGCCAATAGCGGTCGATAGGAATGCCGTGGCAAACGCGATAGTGAGACTGGTTTTGAGCGCGCGGACTATGAGCTCGTTGGAAAAGGCAATTCCATACCACTGGGTCGAAAAGCCCTGCCAGTCCATGGCATAGCGTCCGGAGTTGAAAGAAAAGAACACGATCAACGCGATCGGCGCGTAGAGGAAGGCGTAGATCAAGGCCGCATACAAGCGCATTGGCCGCTCCCACGGCGATGCCAAGGCCAATGAGCAATTTAGCACATAGCAGCGCTATCGCGCAGGGTTGCTTCAAGCCGGCTTCGAGAGTCCAACCGCAGTATTCGTAGTCGGCTGTCGCCTGACGACTAATGCCTCGACCTATACCAAGGTCGAACGATGTTGGACTCCAGCCCAATATCGCATGCCGCCGCTCTTGAGTGATACTGGGCACAAGCTAGCAGGCAATTCGAGGTCCCGGCGTCCAATTGAAGTGGCCCTTCCTGTTCCCCGCTCGAATGGCCATGGCCGTCGGCACAGCGCCGGATATCCCCTCCCGGGGCAAGCGCGAAAGCGCCAGGGCGCCCGGTTTCCCCTTTAGCTCGGTTGCGTCGAAGTCTTCGGCCTAGTGCTACAGCTACCTCCATTCGGACCCCTTCCCCACAAAGCTCCTTGGAAGTCGGATCGCGCGACAGGGTCGGGCGCAGCAACGTTGTTGCGCGCCCGCCGCTGCTTCTAGAACTAATGGTTCAGCGAGCGATACAGCGCCGTCTCGAAGTCGACGAAGCCGGTGTAGGAGGCGATGTCCTGAAACGGCAGGATTTGCGACGCCCAATAGCCGCCGACGCCGTTCTTGCGGTCGATCCAGTAGAAGCAGTTGGGCAACCCGGCCCACATCAGTGAACCCGCCGGGCGTCCGGAGGGTGTCTCCTCGCGGTTGAATTGGAAGGTGTAGGCCCAGCCTTTGGCGACGCCCGGGAAGAACTCGCCCGCGTTGGTAATCGAGGGCATCGAGGTCGGCCAACCACCGCTCGCTAGGCCCAATTTCGCCAGCCCGTCTTCACACATCTGCGCCACAGTCTCGGCCTTGAGCACGCGACCGTTGGGCCCGGCACCGTCATTCAGGAACATGCGGATGAACTTCATGTAGTCGCCGACCGTCGAGTACAGCCCGAGGCCGCCGGCTTCGAGTTCCGGGGGTTGCGGCAACGCCAGCTCGGGCTGCGGCGTCAGCTTGCCGTCCTGATCCCGCTGATGGATGGTTACCCGGCGCGCCTTCATCGAGTCGGTCATCGTGAAGGCCATGTCCTGTATGCCGAGCGGGCCGAAGATGCGCTCCTTCATCACTTCGCCCAGGCGCTTGCCGCGCTGCTGCTCGACGATCTTGCCGAGCCAGTCGATGTTCACGCCATAGGTCCAGCGCTCGCCCGGGTCGTGCAGCAGGACACTCTTGATCGACGCGTCGGTGCAGGTCAGGACCGAAGGGACGCTGGTGGCCTCACGGTATTTCAGGTCGTCGGCGCTGAAGCATTCGTAGCACAGCCCGGACGTGTGAAGGATGAGGTCGTTGACTGTGATGTCTCGCTTCGGCGGGCGGGTCTTTGGCTGGCCTGCCGCGTCAAACCCGTCGAGCACCCGCAGTTCACCGATGGCCGGCACGTACTTCTTCGCCGGGTCTGACAGGCTGATCTTGCCTTCCTCGACCAACTGCATGACAGTCACCCCGGTCACCGCCTTCGTGGTCGAAAAGATCGCGAACACCGAGTCAGTGGTCATCGGCTGGTCCTTGCCGAGTTCGCGCTTGCCCGCTGCGCCTTCGTAGATGTTGCCGTTGCGGTCGGTGGCAATCGCGACGACGCCCGGCACGCCGCCGAAGCGCCGCGTGGTATAAGATAGGACGGTGTCGGCAGCCTGCTGGATTGCGTGATGCATGGTTCGAGTCTCCTTAGTATGGATACCGGCTTCGCCTCAGTGC
>DASTVY010000191.1:0-9727 GCA_035758865.1 Sphingomicrobium sp.
ACGGCCGGCGAGCTGATGATTACGGCGGCGAAGTCTTGCAGCGCGACCATCTTGCCAGTCGACAGCGAGCATAATGCTATTTTTCAATGCCTTGCCGATAATCGCTCATGCGATGTGGCAAGATTGGTGCTGACTGCGAGCGGTGGTCCGTTCCGCCGCTGGACTCGCGAGCAGATGGCCGTTGCCACGCCGGAACAGGCAGTGGCGCATCCCAATTGGTCGATGGGCGCCAAGATCAGCGTCGATTCAGCGACGATGATGAACAAGGGCCTGGAGTTGATCGAAGCACATCATCTGTTCGGCCTGCCAAGCGATCGGCTGGATGTATTGATCCATCCGCAGTCCGTCATCCATTCGATGGTCGAATATGTGGATGGGTCGGTCCTGGCGCAGCTCGGCAGTCCGGATATGCGTATTCCGATCGCTCACGCGCTTGCCTGGCCGGAGCGGATGGAAACTCCCGCCGAAAAGCTCGATCTGGCGCGGATCGGCACGCTGACGTTCGAGGCTCCCGACCTGGACCTGTTCCCGGCGCTTCGAGTGGCACGGGATGCCATGGAGGAGGGTGGTGCGGCGCCGATCGTCCTCAATGCGGCCAATGAGGAAGCGGTGGCTGCTTTTCTCGATCGTCGAATAGGCTTCCTTACTGTTGTGGAGATGGTAGAGGAGTTGCTGGCTCGGACGGACGCGTCGGCGCCCCATTCTATCGCCGACGTCATCGACATCGACCGCCGAACGAGAGCAATGGCCCAAAACCTCATGAGCGAGATGGCCGCCTGAATGTTTGACCAGCCACCGCTTTGGTTCATCCTGATCGCGTTCCTGTTGGCGATCGGCCCGCTCGTCTTCTTCCACGAGCTTGGCCACTATTGGGTCGCCCGCCTGTTCGGCGTTGGAGCCGAGCAATTCTCGATCGGGTTCGGCAGGGAAATCACCGGCTGGACCGACAAGCGGGGCACTCGCTGGAAGATCGGATGGTTGCCGCTCGGAGGATATGTTCGTTTCGTCGGGGACATGAACCCGGCTAGCCAGCCGGATCCCGATGCTCAAATTCCGCCTGAACTCCGATCGATTTCGCTTCACCTCAGGCCGTGGTGGCAACGGTTCCTGATCGTGTTGGCCGGACCGGTGGCCAACTTCCTGTTGGCGATCGCGATTTTCGCGGCCTTTTTTGCGGTGTTTGGAATGCCGCGCACACCGGCCCTGGTCGGCCAGGTCCAACCCGGCAGCGTCGCAGCGGAAATCGGCTTGCAGCCAGGCGACCGGATCGAATCCATCGCGGGCCACGGGGTCGAGTCATTCGAAGATATGCGCCGTGTCGTGTCCTTACGTCCCGACGAGCGCGTTGCAATCACTTTCGAGCGGGCCGGCCGCGACCATGAGGTCCAGGCGACGCTGAAGGCTCAGGAGATCACCGACGAGTTCGGCCAGAAATACCGGATCGGCCTGTTGGGCGTGCTTGGAGGCGATCGGGTGCTGGAAGATATTCCGGCGATCCAGATCATTCCCGAAGCCACCACCTACACATTTGCGCTGACTCGATCGATGATCGATGGGCTAGCCCAGATCATTACGGGCAGAAGGTCGACGAAGGACCTGGGCGGACCTCTGAAAATGGCTCAGATCGCCGGACAACAGGCAAGCCTCGGCGCGTTCGCGTTCATCCAGCTGATCGCACTGTTCTCCATAAATCTGGGGTTCATCAACCTCTTGCCAGTCCCTATGCTCGATGGCGGACATCTTGTTTTCTACGTTGCAGAAGGAATCCGGCGGCGACCGGTCAGCGAGAAGGCCCAGGATTGGGCATTTCGCGGCGGACTCGCGCTCCTTCTCGCGCTTCTCTTTTTCACCACAGTCAACGACTTGGCGTCTTTTGGCCTGTTTGAGCGACTTGGGCGCTTGATTGGATAGAGCGGTTGGGGCAGGGCTAGGTATCATCTGCGGTACCGCGGGCAGCGGGCCGCTCAGCAAATTAGGCGGGGAAGCGTGAGTTCCAGCAGCACTCAATTTACCAAGCGAATGGCCGGCATATTGTTGGTCGGAACAGTTATGGGCGGTTGGACTGCGCCAGCCTGGGCACAGGAGGCGGCTCCTGCTCCGGCAACGCCACCTGCGGCTCAGCCGGCTCCGACTCCGCCGCCTGCCGCGGCCATCTCGGGGGTCATTAGATCGATCCGCGTTGCCGGATCGGAGCGATTGGAGCCGGAAACGGTCCGAAGCTACGCCAACCTCGTTCCGGGCCAGGAATATAATGCGGAAACGCTCGACCAGGCGCTGAAGGACCTCTACGCGACCGAGCTGTTCGCCGACGTGGTGATCACCGGGGCGGATACGGGAAATCTGGTCATCACCGTTCGCGAAAATCCGGTGATCAACCGTATCGTCCTTGAGGGCAACAAGCGGATCAAGAACGACAAGATCGTCCCGGAAATCAAGCTTGCCCCGCGCCAGATCTATACCCGTTCCAAGGTCCGCGCCGATGTCGACCGGATTATCGAGCTCTATCGGCGGCAGGGACGCTTTGCCGCTACCGTCGAGCCGAAGATCGTGGAGCTCGACCAGAATCGCGTCGACCTGATCTTCGAGATCACCGAAGGCGACAAGTCCAAGGTCCGCGCGATCAACATCATCGGCAATGAGGAATATTCCGACGGCCGGCTCCGCAAGGAGATGTTCACCAAGGAAGCCGGTGGCATTCTTGGATTCTTCAAGTCGAACGACAGCTATGACCCGGACCGGCTTGCCGCCGACCAGCAAAAGCTTCGAGCCTTCTACCTGACAGAGGGTTATGCCGACTTCCGGGTCGTGTCCGCGCTTGCGGAGCTTACTCCGGATCGGCGCGATTTCATCATCACCTACGTCATCGAAGAAGGGCCGCGCTTCAAGTTCGGAACCGTCGATGCCGAGAGCGAGCTGCGCGACTTCAACGCCGACTTCGTGAAGTCGATGGTCAAGATCAAGCCGGGCGACTGGTTCAATGCGAAGCTGGTCGAAGACACGGTAACCGGCCTCAATGAGGTCGCCGGAGCTCGTGGCTACGCCTTCGCCGACGTGTCGCCCAACTTTGAGCGCGACGCGGAAGCCAAGACGATGAGCGTCACCTTCCGCGTGGGCGAAACGCCGCGCGTCTACGTCGAGCGGATCAACATCCAGGGCAATACGGTGACCCGGGACAAGGTCATCCGCCGCGAGTTCCGCCTCAACGAGGGCGACGCATTCAACGCGTTCAAGGTCAAGCGCAGCCAGGACCGCATCCAGAACCTGGGCTACTTCCAGGAAAATCTGGAGATCAAGCAGGTCCAGGGCTCCTCCAACGACCGTGTCGTGCTGAACCTCGACGTGGAAGAGAAGTCGACCGGCGAACTGCAGCTTTCTGCTGGCTATTCAAGCCTCGAAAAATTCATCATCTCAAGCTCGATCGCCCAGCGCAACTTCATGGGCAAGGGCCAGATCCTGCAGGCTGGCGTCAACTGGTCGCGCTACTCCCGGGGCATCCAGGCAGGATTCTCGGAACCCTATCTGTTCGACAAGAACATCCTGCTCGGTGGCGAGCTGTTCTACCGCGACTTCAATTCGTTCGTTTACGACGAGAATGACAAGCGCGACGAGACCTACGGCCAGCAGTCGATTGGCGGCGTACTTCGCCTTGGCTTCCCGGTCACCGAATATGTCACGTTCGGAACGCGATATTCGTTGATCCAGGACGATATCACGCTCGACAAGGACATCTATTTCACGGATCCCGAAGATCCGGATGGCGCCGGTCCGCTGCCCGATCCGCCGGAGTTCTGCGATCCGCTGAAGGCCGGTCGCTACTTATGCGACGAATTGGGTAAGAACATTACCTCGGCAATCGGCGCGACCGTTGCTTACGACAATACCAACGGCGTTCGTGCAACTCGCGGTCACCGCATCATCGCAAGCCAGGATTTCGCGGGCCTGGGCGGCGACGTGAAGTATTTGCGCACCCGTCTGGATGCGACCAAATATTGGGGCCTCCCGGCTGGCTTCGTTCTCTCGATCCACGGCGAAGGTGGCTATATCCATCCGCTGGAAGACGCCGAAAACCCCGACCAGGACGCTATTCGCCTGACCGACCGGTTCTTCGGCCCGACAATGCGCGGCTTTGACATTCGCGGCATCGGCCCGCGCGTGGTTCGCTTGCCCTATATCGCCGGAGATCCGACCACCGGTCCGCCAGTGGTCGATGAAGACGCCGATTTCCTTTTGAGCGACGCGTTGGGCGGCCGTGCCTACTATATGGGCCGCCTCGAGGTGGAGTTCCCGACCAGCTCTGCGCTCCGCAGCATGGGCCTCAGGCCCTCTGCATTCGTGGATGTCGGCTCAGTCTTCAAGCTGAAGCAGCCTGATTTGGTCAACTTCCCGGGGAGCTGCACTGGCGACGACGGACCGGATGAAGGCACCCTTCCGGACTCGATTTCGCTGAATCCGCTGGTGGACAACCAGACCTGTCTCCAGGCGGCAACCGCCCAAGGCAAGACCAACCCAAGCAGTTTCAACTACAATCCCGGTTCGGGCTTCCGGGAATTCTTCCTGGGCAACACCGCCAAGCCGCGCCTGTCGGTCGGCATTGGCGTGAACTGGGTCTCCCCGTTCGGTCCGCTGCGCATCGATATCGCCAAGGCCATCCTCAAGGAGGAAGGCGATGAAACCAAATTGTTCTCATTCAACGTAGGAACTCAATTCTAATGAAGAATCGTATTGCCGCCGCCCTGATTGCGGCCACCGCCTTGGCCGCCCCGGCAATGGCGCAGCGCGCGCCTGCCGCAGTGGTCGTCGTGGTCGACACCGACCGCATCTATCGCGATTGCAACGCCTGCCGCACGGCCCAGACGCAGCTCCAGTCGCAGGTCACCACCCTGCGCACTCGCCAGCAGACGCTGGAAACCCAGCTGCGGCCTGAAGGCCAGGCAATCCAGACGGCCGTCACTGCGCTGGCCGGAAAGCAGCCTGACACGGCGCTCCAGAACCGGGTCAAGGCATTCCAGCAGCGCCAGGACCAGGCCAATCAGGAACTCTCCAAGGGTCAGCAGAACATCCAGTCGATCCAGGCCAATGTCGTTCGCCAGATCAACGAGCGGCTGCAGCCGGTGATCAACCAGATCATGACCCAGAAGGGTGCCAACGTCGCCGTCGATGTGGGCTCGACCCTTGCTCACTCGCAGGCGACTGACGTCACCAATGAGGTGCTGGCCGCGCTGAATACTGCGCTGCCATCGGTCAGCCTGACCCCGCTGCCGCAGCAACAGCAGCAGAACCCGCAGGGTCGGTGAGCGAGGAAACGTCACCCGCCGCTGTCGGTCCGCTGGATGTCCGGCGGGTGATGGCGGCGCTGCCGCATCGCTATCCAATGCTGCTGGTCGACCGGGTCGAGCAAATACTGCCCGGACAGTCGATCACCGCTATCAAGGCGGTGAGCATGAACGAAGGCTTTTTCCAGGGGCACTTCCCCGGACGGCCGATTATGCCCGGCGTGCTGATCGTCGAAGCCTTGGCCCAGGCCGCCGGCGTGCTGGCGGTGGAAAGCTTCGGCCTCGCGAACAGCGGCAAGCTCGTCTACTTCATGGCGATCGAAGGCGCGAAGTTCCGTAATCCGGTAGAGCCGGGCTGCCTTCTCCAGCTGGACGTGGAATTCGTCCAGAAGCGGGCCACGGTCTCCAAATTCGCCGGCAAGGCTTCCGTCGACGGCAAGGTAGTGGCCGAGGCCAATTTTACGGCGATGATTGCGGATCCACCGGCGGCCTGATCGCCCAGCGGCCATTTGCTGAGCTGATCCGGAATATCTCTTCGAAGCGCTCGCTGGCCACAAGGTCGTCGGGCGCTTCGTCAATCTGGACTCGACCGCTGGCAATGAGCAGCGCCCGATCGAAGCGATCGAGCTGGCCAAGGTCGTGAAGGGCGACCAGGACGGCCTGACCTGACACGGCAGCGGCTTCAAAAATCTCTAGAAAACGGAGGACCCAATAGGGATCGAGGTTGGACAGCGGCTCATCGAGCAGAAGTAGCTTCGCATTTCCTGCAAGTGCCCGGGCGAAGAGGACCCGGGCGCGTTCACCGGTCGAGAGCTGGTTCACCGGCCTGTCCGCCAGCTTTTCCAACTCCAGCAGGGCGATCAATTCGGCGATGCGCTGCTCGTCATCGCGATCGAGGCCCAAACGGATGACATCTCGTGCCGCGATCGGCCAGGCTATGTCGCGGGAGGCGGGAAGGAGGGCGAGGAGCTGCCGGCGGCGGGCCATCGGTGCCTCGTCGAGGTCCTCACCGTCGATGGCGACGACCCCCGACGCGCCTTCGATCCGGGCAAGGGCGCGCAGAAGGCTGGTCTTGCCTCCGCCATTGGGACCAATCAACGCCACCAGCTGTCCGGGAAAGATATCAAGGTCGGTGGGCCGAAGCCGGCCGCGAATTGCCAGCTGGCGCCCGGACAACAGGGTCATACCGTAACCCTCCGGCGCATCGTCACCACCAGCCACAGGAAGAATGGCGTTCCGAACAGGGCAGTGATGACGCCTACCGGGATCGGACGATCGAGCGGGACGGCGCGCACAACCAGGTCGGCGATGGTCAGGAGCAGAGCACCGATCAGGGCCGAAGGAATCATCGCTCGGCCAGGATGGCCCCTGGAGAGCCTGCGGCCGAATACCGGTGCGACGAGCCCCACAAATCCGATTGCCCCCGCCACCGCGACGCAGGCCCCGACGGCAATGGCCGACAGCGCGATCACCTCCATCGCCAGCCTTCGAGGCCGAATGCCAAGGGATGCGGCAACATCTTCGCCGAGCGCGATCAGGTCGAGAGCGCTGGTCCGACGGAGGAGGAGCAAGGTTGCGATGCCGGCTGGAACGAGGGCGGCGACGGCCTGGGTCATGCTGCGGTCGGTGAAACTGCCCATCAGCCAGTCAAAGGCGTCGTAAAAGGCGAAGGGTGAGGGGGCGAGAGCAAGCGCCAGGCTGGTCGCGGCGCCCGCGGCCAGGGCAATGGCCAGGCCGGCGAGCAGCAGCGTGGCGGAGTTCGCCTTGCGCCCTGCCAGGGTGACCAGCAGTGCCAAAGTGCCAAGCGCGCCGGCCGCGCCGCATGCCGCGAGCAGCAGGGGCTGGTTAAGGCCGAGCCAGTAGCCGCCGAGGACAGCTCCCAGAGCCGCACCGCTGGATGCGCCACTGATGTCGGGTGACGCCAGCGGATTGGCGAATATGGCCTGCAACGCCGCGCCGCTGACCCCCAGGGCGGCACCATATCCAAGTACCAGCAATGTTCGCGGAAGCCGCAACTCGAGCAGGATAAGGTCCGCGAGTCCGGGATCGATCGACTGCGCCTCGCTCAACGGTCCGAGCGGCAAGAGGAGATGCGCTGCCGCACCGAGCAGCAACAGTGCAACGAGCAGCGGCTTCACTGCAACTTCCTCAGTCGTTCGATCTCGCCCAGCATCAGCGGACCCGCGCAGGTCCAGGGGCGGCCGTCAATTTCGAGGATATGCGAGCTTTTGGGTCGCGCGAGCGGATGTTCCAGCCAGGTCTGACCCACCGATCGTTCGGACCGCCGGTAAGAAGAGCGCAGCAACACGGCGGGCGGACGGGTCGCCAATAGCTCCAGGCTGGCGCGTCCGCCGGGGAGGGCGCGCTGCCTGAGGCCGGCCAGGCGCATCCATTCCGCCTCGACCGACTGCGCCCCGACGCTGTTGCCGCCTGCGCCAAGGAAGATGGCGTCGCGTTGGACCAGCTTTGTCTGCCGAAGTTTGGCCAGTTGGCGGTACCATGCGTCAGCGCGCGTCGGATCGCCCAATGCGCTGGCAACCGTCGACAGGTTGCGGCCGACATCGTCGATGGTCATGGGGAAGGGGAGATCGATCGTCTTCAGGCCCATCCGCTTGGCGATCACCGTGGTCGAACGCCCGCCGCCTCCCATGGTGAGCATCAGATTGGGTCTCGATTTCAGTGCCGATTCAAGGTCGCCCCTATTGCCGGGGTAACGCTGCCCCAGCCGCCACAGGCTGCTGTCGGCGGGATCGCGCGACAGGCGGCTGACGCTGGCAATCTCCGCCGGTTTCGCCAACAGCAGCAGATATTCGTCGGCGCACATGTTGAGCGACGCGACGCGAACCGCTGCGCTAGCTGCCAATAGCGACGCGAAGCCCGGCATGGATGCTCCTCCCCTCACTCTGGTAGCCGACCACATCCTGATAATCGTCGTCGAAGGCATTGGCGACGCGCAGGTCCGCCTCGAAATTCCGGCTGATGCGGTAGGCGAGGCGCCCGCTTGCCAGCCAATAGGGGTCGAGCTTCACCAGGGCCGATGGAAAGACGTCGAAATCAGTGTCGGTCCTTCCGCCGGTATAGGCGATCGCCGCGCCGTAGCTGAACCGCCCGGACGAACCGTCAACCGCGACGCTTCCACTATGCTTGGGGCGCCGTTGCTCCTTCACCTGCGCGCCTCCGACGTCCGGCTCGCTGGCATCCAGCCAAGCATAGTTGACGGTCAACCGTAGCGCATCGGAATGTTGATAATATCCCTCAAGTTCAATGCCTTGCCGCCTGCTCTTGCCATCGGCATTGACGGTCGTGGACGAAAAATCGGGGAGGAATATGGTGGCGATTTCATCCTTCAGCCTTTGCCGGAAGTAGGTGGCGGAACCGCCAAAGCTGTCGGCGGCATAGCGAATCGAAACTTCCCCGCCCCGGCTGGATTCCGGCTTCAGGTCCGGATTGCCGATGAAGGTCGGCGGGAAGAATCCGAACAGGTCGAAGAAGCTGGGCTGGGCAATGCCCTCGCCATAACTGCCGGCCAGCGCAATCCCCTTGCCGAGATCACCTCTTATCGAGGCGCGGAAGGTCGTCGCATCCTTGAAGCGCGAGAAAATGTCGTGCCGTACCGCAACATTCGCACTGACCGGGCCGAGGTCCCGGGCCGACCATTCTATCGCGATGGATTCATGATGACGCGACTGGTCCTGGTGAGGGAAGTCGCCCCGGACCTTGAACGTTTCGCGCTCGCTTTCGACGGCCGCGATCAGTTGGTGCCTGCCGAGCCGGTGCCCGGCCTCCAGGCCGAGCGTCCGGCGCTTGGCCGACGTGCGGTTCAGCGGGTCATCGTCGACATAGTTTCGATTGGACGAGCCGAGCAGGCTCGCCGAGCCGACCGCATAGCTTTCGTCCCTGCTGCCGGCTTCTGCAAACAACCGTTCCGCAGCCATTCGATTCCTGCTCTCGTCGAGGGTGTCGACATGGGGGAAGGGGAAGCTGGTGGAGAAGCCGTCGAACTCGCTTTCCGCCCACTGCGCGAAGCCCGACCCCCCAATCAGGAAGTTGGGATCCAGCCGATAGCGGCCAGAACCGCGAATCCCGACATTGCCGTAGCCGTCCTTGTCGCCGTCGCCATCAACGCTGTTGATGCCGTCGCTTCGCTGGCCGGCGAGGCCGATCGAGAAGCCGTGATCCTCCGTTCCTGCTTCGGTTCGTCCAGCGCCTCGCCAGCTTGCGTGACTGCCGCCTTCGGCAAATGCCTGAGTGCCGCCGGAGCCCGGGGCAGCTCCGGTGACCGCCACCACGCCTCCAATTGCTTCCGAGCCCCAAAGGGCGGATTGGGGACCGCGCACCACCTCGATCCGGCTGGCCAGATCGGCGTTGAGCAGCTCGAAGCGCGGCTCGTTGCCGGATGCCGGGTCATTGGCTCGAATGCCCTCGATGAACAACAATGTGTGATTGGCTTCTGC
>DASTVY010000217.1:0-9306 GCA_035758865.1 Sphingomicrobium sp.
GATAGCGAGAGCGGGGGGGCAAAAGGTCACTATCCACCCGGCTAAACGCCGCTTTTTCCGACTCGGTTCCGCGCCGCCGGCAATTAATTCAACGGTTCGTCGCATTTGGCGGCAATCTCACCGGTCCGGGAATACCGGCACCGTCACGGCGTAACGCCCCAGCTTTCGATCCAGCGGGGATCGCAATTGCCGGGCGAGGCCTTCCACGATCCGTTCAAATTGCATCCTGGCGACGTCGGCGCTGTCGCCATCGGGGACCAGGACCGCGGACATGATCGCGAGGGTGGCGGTCAGTTCATCCTCGCGCCGCAAGGTGATTTCGACGATGTCGTCCGGCAGGCGAAGCATCGCATATTCGACGATCTCCGTGATCAGAAATGCGGCCGCGACTGCGACGTCCTGGGTCGTGCTGGGTGCATCCAGTTCCAGGTCGATGCGCATCTTGCGCGCTTCGGGAGGAGCGCTGGAGCGAAGGTCGGCCGTCAGTTCCGTCAGCAACGGGCGGAGCGCAATGCCGCGATTTTCTTCCAGCTCGGCGTAATGGTGACGGTGAACCACCGACAAGGCATCGACCCGCCGGCCGATTGCGGAATAGGCGGCCTTGGCTTCCGGCCGTTCCGCGCTGCGGCCATGAATGCTGAGCAGGGAGGCGACAACCTGGAGATTGTTTTTGACCCGATGATGCACTTCTCGGACCAACCGCCGTTGGCCTTCCAGCGCCTCGATCGCCTCGCGCTCGGCACCTTCTATTCGGTCGACCGCGCGCTCAAACGCCATCGAAACGTCGCGAATTTCCGTTGCAGCACCGAATTTTGTCGGAAGCTCCAACCCTTGTTCGCCCGGCTGATACTCGGAAACGGCGGTTTTCAACCGGGCCAGCGGCTGAAGCAACAGCCGGCGAACCAGCAGCCAGCTGAGTAGCGCCGCCGCCACCCACATCACCAAAGGCAAATAGACGATTGCCCGGTCAATCGGCGTGGCCATCGCGATTGGAGTGATGGTCCGGACCTTCAGTTGGCCGCTACTGACGGAATGTGCGGTCTCAACACTCCGCAAGTTTGAGCCAAGCGGTCGGTTTATGACCGAAATCTCATTCGTACCGTCGTCGATCGAGACCTGGCGGAGGTCACCGATCGGCTCGTCTGCGGCCTGCTGCAACTCCGCTTTCGTCAGCACTCCGGTCGCCATGCCGCCGATGACACCCACCCGGTAGTGCACCAGTTGCCTCGGTGACACCCAGATCTTAACGTCACCCGGTGCGACCAGCAGATTTTCACGCTCCGCCTGGAACGCGCCAATCGTGCATATCGTATTTCCCGTTTCGTTACGGAGGCGGAAGCGCTGGGCGACTGCAGGAGCGACGGCCAGCGACTGGGCGGCGGTTTCGCAGGGTCGTCCGGGGCTGGAGGCAAGCGCGGCATTGGCGGCGACCCGCAAAGCCAGCACATTTCGTGCAATTAGGCTTTCGATGGCTTGCGATGCCGCCACTCCCTGGGTTTCGGCCCTTGAAATATTGGCTCGGCGGGTTTCCCAAACGCTTTGCTGCGCGACCCAAGCAAGGACTAGGCCGAGTGGCAGCAGAGCCACAGTCAGCAGGAGCATCAGGACCACGCCGGTGGGCCAGCGCTCGGTGAGAGAGGGCCGCCGGTCCGTCAAGCGATGATCATTCCGTCGAAATACTCAGTCGAGCTTTCGGAGGAGGTCGATAAAGTCCTTCGGGACATCTTCGCGCAACATGTCGTCATAGACCGTTCGCAATGCGCGGCCGATAGTACCGCTCCGATCCCTACGGGGCTTCTTGTCAGCAGGCCGCGCGCCGGACTGGCTACTGCGGCCGTTGGCTTTGCTGGTCCCACTCAACCTCTCGTCCCCCTTGAGCGCAAGCATATGCGCCACATCCAACCTCACTCGTTATGCGGCGCACTCGGCCCGCCCTCGTGGTACGGAGAAAGCCCCCGCACCTATTGCCTACCTGCGCGTCCCATTCAATGACGAGTTAACGCGAGGAGAGTTGGGAGAGGAAACCAAATGGCCAATCCTTTGTTCCACCACTCGCATACTCGGGGCGAAGGGTGTTGCGCCGCAACGACGGCGCCTTGAAGCCAGTCGACGGGGTTGCACCGTTTCGCCAGGCCGCACAGAACGGAGGCGAAACGATGGAACGAACATTAAGGGGAGTCACACAACTTATGTCGCTTGGCCAGGAAATCGCACCGCACCTTCCCTTCCTCCGCCGCTATGCGCGAGCCCTCACCGGCAGTCAGGCGCATGGCGACGCTTTCGTACGAGCGACGTTGGAGGCGATCGTTGCCAAGCCCGACGAATTTCCGCGGGACATCGATCCGCGACTAGGCCTCTACAAGACGTTTCACGCGATCTGGTCGAGCGCGAACATAGAAGAAGGCGAAGAACCTTCGATCAGCATTGCGGGTGCCGAAGGCATTGCGCAGGCACGCCTTGCCAGGATTACACCTTTGTCACGGCAGGCATTGCTGCTGACCAGCCTTGAAGGGTTCTCCAGCGAGGATACCGGGCTCCTGATCGATGCGTCGGCGGAAGATGTCGAAAGCCTTGTCGCGGAGGCGATGGCAGAGATTGAGCGGCAGACACATGCCGATGTCCTGATCATCGAGGACGAGCCGATCATCGCGATGGACATTGAATCGATCGTTCGCGATCTGGGCCACAACGTAACCGGCGTGGCGGTGACCCGCGATGAGGCGGTCTCCCAGGCACGAAAGTCGCCGCCCGGTTTGGTGCTTGCGGACATCCAGCTGGCCGATGACAGCTCCGGAATCGATGCAGTGAAGGACATCCTTTCCGAGTTTTCGATGCCGGTGATTTTCATCACCGCTTTTCCGGAACGATTGCTCACCGGAACTCGGCCGGAACCGACTTTCCTGATCACCAAGCCATTCCAGCGTTCGACGGTGAAGGCTGCGATCAGTCAGGCCCTTTTCTTTGACGCTGCCACGGTTCCTGCCGGCTAGGCACGGAACAGGCTTCCGCCTCTGTCGTTAGGGCAGGGAAACAACTTTCCCGAACACAGGGGTATCCATGACCGATGCAAGGCCGGAACATTTGACGAGTACCGAGGCGCGGGCGGCCGTGACGCCTCATGTGACCCGTGTGGTCCTGGGCGTCGGCCTGCTTTTGGTGATCGCGACCTTCGCGCTGATATTGTTCATCGCCCGCTAAGCCCATACATCAATGTGTAGCAACCATGCGTATCATGCAGAGGCGGCAAATTCCGCTGAATCGGGGCGACATTCAGTGAGCGATGACGATGATCTCGATACTGAGCAGGGTGTGCGCCCGGAACCCGTTCCTCTACCCGATGACGAGTTCAAGGAACATTTGGCGCAGGTGATCCCGCATCTCCGCGCGTTCGGCCGGTCGCTGTCCGGAAGCCGGGACATGGCCGACGACCTAGTCCAGGAAACGCTACTTAAGGCCTGGGCCGCGCGAAAGCGCTTCCAGGCCGGGACGAACATGCGCGCCTGGACATTCATCATCCTCAGGAACCTATTCCTCAGCCAGATGCGGCGCGCACGGTTCAAAGGCGAATGGGACGATGTGACCGCGGCGAAGATCCTCGCGGCGCCGGCAAGCCAGGACCGCCATGTCGAGCTTGGCGACATGCAACGGGCGCTGTTGCACTTGCCGCAACCGCAGCGTGAGGCGCTGATCCTGGTTGGCGCAGGTGGCTTCGCCTATGAGGAGGCGGCCGAAATCTGCGGCTGTGCAGTCGGCACGATCAAGAGCCGCGTCGCTCGCGGACGGGTCGCGCTCGAGGCGTTGCTGACTGGCGGAAAGCTCCCGTCGCGGCGGCAACACAAGACCGATCCCGACAAGTCGGCTCTCCAGGAAATCATGAGTGAAGTGGACGAGCTGAGCCGCGACCGCGGCTAGCCCAGCTTTCGCAGCAGATCTTCGAACCGACGCTCGCTTTCATCGGCGGGCAGCGAATAGGCGCGACGAAGGGCGGCCGCCAGACCGGCCTGGGTTGGAGAAAGGTCGCGCCAGCTAATGCTCTGCCGTATCGCGCCTTCCTTCCTCAGCATGAAGGACCTTTCGATATCCATTGCCTATCAAATGCTTGAAATGCGGTGCGGTTTCGTAATTCGTCGATTTCGGCATAGGACTGGTGCCCAATGGCAACGTTGGTTTCATCGACCCGAGAGGAAGCCGTTGGCCGCGCGGAAGCCAATGCGCCCTTCCTTCGGATGGCCATTGCGACGTTCCCGGCCATCGCTGCCTGCTTCGTTGAGGAAGGCGGCCAGGCCGCGGTCGACCGGGCGCTGTCGCTGGATGGCGACAGCGTCGCCGAGCAGCTACGGCGCCGCCGCCATGCCCTGGCGCTGGCCGTGGCTCTGGCCGATATAAGCGGCGAACGATCGCTCGAATGGGTCACTGCGACCCTGTCCGATTTTGCCGACTCCGCGATGGATGAGGCAATCCGTTCGGCGATGCTGGAACGAGTGCCGGATGAGGAACCCAAGGGCCTCGCCGTGCTCGCCCTCGGCAAACTTGGAAGCCGTGAACTCAACTATTCCTCGGACGTGGACCTCGTACTTCTGTTCAACCCCGCGACCTTGCCGCGGCGGCCTCGCGACGAACCGGGTGAGGCGGCGGTACGATATGGCCGGCGATTCATCGAGCTACTCCAGCAACGCACTCATGACGGCTATGTCGCGCGGGTCGACTTGCGTCTTCGGCCGTCGCCGGAAGTGACCCCGATCGTTCTCCCCGCCGGAGCAGCGATCAGCTATTACGAGAGCTCCGCCCTGCCTTGGGAGCGGGCCGCCTTCATCCGCGCCCGAGCGGCGGCAGGCGACCTGGAGCTGGGGCGGTCATTCTTGCAGGAAATTCGCCCCTTCATCTGGCGGCGAGCGCTGGATTTCGGGGCAATCCAGGAAATACGGGACATCAGCCTCCGGATCCGCGACCATTATGCGCAGGGGCAGGCATTCGGTCCGGGATACGACCTGAAGCGCGGGCGCGGCGGAATCCGCGAGGCCGAATTCTTCACGCAGGTCCAGCAACTGGTTCACGGCGGCCGCGAGCCGGAATTGCGCGCTCCGGCAACACTTGACGCCCTGGACGCGCTGGCAAAGGCCGGACGGCTCGAAGCCGCTGTCGCAAAAGACATTGGCAATGCCTATCGCGCACTTCGCACCGCCGAGCACCGCATCCAGATGATCGAGGACCGGCAGGAGCACCGGCTGCCGTCGAGTCCCGATGCGCTGGAAGCAATCGCCAGGCTCAACGGCAGTGAAAATAGCGCAGCCTTTCTCGCATCGCTTGCCCCGCATGTGGAGGCGGTGGGGCTTCAGTTCGACGCTTTGGTGTCGGAGCGAGAAGAGCAGCTCTCGAACGACCCCGACATTCTTCGCGGGGAACTCACCCGGATGGGGTTCGAGGAGGTCGACGAGGCGCAGCGACTGATCGCCGACTGGCGCTCGGGCCGGGCGAGGTCGCTGAGGTCGCCTCCCGCTCGCGCCGCGTTCGAAACCATGCTGCCGACGCTGATGCGTTCCGTCGCGTCCGGACCGGACCCGATCCGCAGCCTCAATCGCTTCGGCGACATTATCGACAAGCTGTCGAGCGGCGTGAATCTCTACCGTCTGCTGGGCGCCAGGCCCAAGCTGGCCGACCTGCTGGCACTGATCCTCGCTCATGCCGAGCCGCTCGCGGAACAGCTCGGACGGCGTCCCACGCTGCTCGACGGCTTGATCGACGAGTCCAGCTTTGCCCCGCCGCCGGATGCCGCGGAACTGGCCGGCATGTTCCTGGCAGCGGTGCACGGCGAGCCGTTCGATATTGCGCTCGACCGGCTGAGGCGGATGGTTGGCGAGCGGCGGTTCGCGCTCGGAGTGCAACTGCTGGCCGCGCACCGCGACCCAATCGTCATTGCCGAAGCCTATAGCGACCTTGCCGAAGCAGCGATCGTCGCGCTGACGGAGCTGGTCAGCAATGAGTTCGCCCGGACCCATGGCAAGGTGCCGGGCGGCGAGCTGGTCGTTCTTGGACTTGGCCGACTTGGGGGCAGGGCGCTGACCCATGCCAGCGATCTCGACCTGATTTACCTGTTCGACTCTCCACAAGGGGCGCAATCGGACGGCGCCAAGCCGCTTCCCGCGACTGATTATTACAACAGGTTGGCCAGCCGCATCGGGGCGGCGCTCGGGACGCCGACCGCCGCCGGTCCGCTGTATGACGTCGACACCAGGCTTCGGCCGCAGGGCGCGCAGGGCATGCTGGCCGTCAGCTTCGCCGCGTTCGAAGCCTATCAGCGACAGGAAGCCTGGACGTGGGAACATATGGCGCTGTGCCGGGCCCGCCCTTTGACCGGCTCAAACGAGTCGCGGGAAAAAGTGCGCCAGCTGATCTGCTCCATCCTCGAAACGCCCGGCGACGCCGCTCGGATTCGCGCCGACGCGGCGGCGATGAGGGACGAGATGGCGCGGCACAAGCCGCCTGCCGGTCCGCTCGACATCAAGCTTGGGCCCGGCGGACTCGTCGACCTGGAGTTCGCGGTTCACACGCTCCAGCTGACGACAAGGATCGGGCTCGACCCGCGCCTGGAGGTCGCCCTGGCCGCGCTGGTCGAACGAGGATTGATCGACGAGGGGGCCGATCCCGACCTCCGACTGCTCAGCCGGATGCTGGTCGTCCTGCGGCTGGTCGGAAGCAAGGGGATGGAGCCGGCAGAGGAATCGCGTGAGCTGGTTGCAGGACTCTGCGGTTATCAGGACTGGCCGTCGCTGCTTGCGGCGATCGAAGGCGCGCGGCAAAGGATCGCGGCCCGTTGGCAGGACGTGAAAGGACGCGAGTGATGTTGGGTGAAGGTGACAAGGTTCCGGGATTGAAGACGAAGCTGAGCGACGGGGCCGACCTCGACCTTTCATCGCCCGGCCAGCCGCTGGTCCTCTATTTCTATCCCAAGGACGATACGTCCGGCTGCACCAAGGAGGCGCAGGACTTCACGGAGCTTGCCGGCGACTTCGCCAAGGCGGGCGTCAAGGTTGTTGGCCTGTCGCGCGATCCGATGAAACGCCACGACAAGTTCATCGCCAAATATGATCTCAAGGTTCCGCTGGCCTCGGACGAGGACGGGGCGATCAGCGACGCCTTCGGCACCTGGGTCGAAAAGTCGATGTACGGCCGCAAATATATGGGGATGGAGCGCGCCACCTATTTGATCGGCGCGGATGGTCGGGTGCTGAAGGCATGGCGCAAGGTCAAGGTGCCGGGCCATGCGGGGGAGGTGTTGAAGGCGGCCGGAACGGCCGCCTAAGGAGCTCCGTCGACGATCTAGCCGAGGATCTTGAGTGCCGCGGCGTAAGCCAGCGGATCACGCGACGAGAGTGACGCGCACTTCATGTCTGCGTTGGCGACCCGGCCTTCATTGCGGCCGGAGTCCGTTTTCTTGATAATTCTCTTCATATTCTAAACTTCGTTGGCGGCCGCAGCCGCTTTCATTTGCAGTTGTTTCAGCCGCATCTTCTCGGTCGCCGCGGACCGCTCGGCAAGATGGGTCCATGCGGCTTCCGAACGACGGCAACGGTCCCTGACATGGGACAGCGTTGCCGCCTCGGCCTGCTTCCGCGCCTCTTCGGCGCGGTCCAGGTAAAATTGCAGTGTGTTGCTATTGGCCATGCCCAAGCCGCTTACTACGCTTGCGGCGCGGCCTGATCTTCGGGCTTCAGGTTCACGGCGCTCATCTTGCCGCGACGGTCCTGCTCCAACTCATAGGAGACGCGCTGGTCCTGGCGCAGCGAATTCATTCCCGCCCGCTCGACGGCCGTGATGTGGACGAACGCATCCGTACCGCCATCTTCCGGCTGGATGAATCCATAGCCCTTGGCGTCGTTGAAGAATTTTACGGTTCCGATTGGCATTTTAATTTTCCTTCTGATGCGGAATCCGAACGCCGGATTCCGTTTTGCTAGGAGCTGCGAGATAGAAGGAAAAAGGAGCCGCAAAGCGCCAAAAACCGTCAATTTGCGACTGGTAGCGGAACCTATATATCCGAAATTCCTCAAAATTGTAAGAGGTGCGGAAAAATAATCGCCGATTAGGAATAATCGAGCCGAGATGTTATACGAAATTATCGCGTGCTTTTTATTCGTAGGCATTGCGCGACGGAGAGACAGAATTTGGCTCCCGCTTACCGGCTTGGAGCCAATAATGGACCTCAATTATATCTATCAGCGCTACGAGATTTCGTTGCAGATGTCGAAAAATGCGGCCTGCGGCGCTTCGCGCGTCGTCCACCGCAAACTGGCTGAGGCCTATGCGGCGCAGATTGCGGAGGCAAAAATCCGGGGCTCCGCGCAAGCGGCATGATGCCTCGCTTGGTATCTCGAGGCGAAGCCGCCGAAGAGCTCAGGGAGCAGGCAGCTTCGTGCCGCCGGCTGGCAAATCGGGCGAGGACCGTTGCCGGAACGCGCGCCCTGGTCGGGGTGGCGGACTATTTCGACGCCGATGCCAGGCGCATCGACCCACGGAGCGAACCCCGATGATGAGCGGGGCGCCCGGCGTCGTCGAGCGCGCCTTCCAGCTGGCGCTGGATTCGGCGAACGTCGACGAGATCAGGGTCCGGCTGCGGAAGGAAGGCTATTCCAACGTCGATGCCCATTTGATGGGCAGGAAGTTGCGCTCCGACCTCGTCAAGATAATCAGGCAAGCGGCCTAGCTGGCCTGACCTCCGAGCGCGAGCTCGCGGTCGGCTCGATCAATCGCCTGCAGCAGATCTTCGAAGACGAGTGCGTCATCGATCGGGAAAGCTCGGTCGAAACCCTGGCCCAGCATCTCGAGATCCTGTTGCGTCAAAAGGCCTATGGCAACGATGTGCCGGGATTCGGCCATTATGTCTCCTCATCCCGCGCCCTCATACCCAACGCACGTTGGCGAAGGGCGTGCCAATCGTTTCGCTTGCTGAACCGACAGTCGACCGGAAGTTATCCACAGAAATCTCGGAATGACGCCGAGTCGGCAAACAAAAGACTTGCGCCGTCGCTCCAGGCCCCTAACTTGAACTCGTGCTTCAGATCTTCGGATCTGAAACATGGGAACCCTGCCGGGTCAAACCGGCGGGGTTTACCATTTCTGGGGCATAACGCACTCCACTTGCCCAACCAGTATCGCCCAATGTCCGATGCTTGGTTCCGACCGCTACCCGCCGCCTGATATGCAGATAGCTTGGGTCGAACCCCGCTGCGCGCTGCAGCCCTCCCATATCCAGGATGGTAAGCTGGCCGCCGCGAAAGATGATGAGTCCCTCGTTGCGCAGCCGTTGAA
>DASTVY010000221.1:0-14955 GCA_035758865.1 Sphingomicrobium sp.
TGCCGGGGATCGCGGAGGAGGCGCTGAAGGTGGTGAAGACCGCCAAGCTGGTACGCTGCGTTGCAACCGCCTTCGCGCCAAGCTCGATCGACTGCGAGCTGGTCTATGACGACCGTAGTATCAGCCCGGACACGCTGGCCCACCACAAGTCGGATATCATCATTGGGATGGCGCGGGCCTTCGAGCGGGAGAAGATCGAGTTCGCCTATCCGACGCAGACGACCTACACGGCCGCCCCGGATGGTACGATGGTCATGCCCTGGGCACCGCCGCAGCCAGCAAAATAAGCTTGCCGTAGCGTCGGTTGGCGCACTCTTGCCAGCCTTGTTCGGGCGGGCCTAGGACAACGCCGATGCCAATCGCCACCCTTGACGAAATCCGCGCAAAAGTCGGCCAGCCGGTCGGCGTTTCCAGCTGGATCGAAGTTCAGCAGGAACGCATCGACGCCTTTGCCGACGCGACCGACGATCATCAATTCATCCACGTCAATCCGGCCGCTGCGGCCGCCGCCGGCTTTGGCGGGACGATCGCTCACGGTTTTCTTAGTCTTTCACTGCTGAGCCGCATGGCGGCCGATGCCATGCTGATCCCGGACACGACGCGGATGGCCGTCAACTACGGCCTCGATCGAGTCCGTTTCGTGGCGCCGGTCAAGGCGGGCAAGCGCGTGCGCGGCCATTTCACGCTGGAGGGTGCCGACGAAAAGGCGCCGGGCCAGATTTTGCTAAAACACCAGGTCACGGTCGAGATTGAAGGCGAGGAAAAGCCCGCCCTCACCGCCCAGTGGCTCGGCCTCATCTTCACCTAGGAGAACTCCCATGTCCGTCCGCGACGCCGTCATCGTCTCAACCGCCCGCACGCCGATCGGCCGTGCCTACAAAGGCGCCTTCAACGCCACGGCAGGAGCTACGCTCGGCTCGCTTTCGCTTGCTCCGGCAATCGAACGAGCCGGGATCGAGGCGGGCGAGATCGACGATGTGGTGTGGGGTTGCGTGCTGACCCAGGGCACGCAGTCGGGCAACATCGGCCGCCAGGTTGCGCTCCGCGCCGGCTGCCCGGTCACGGTCAGTGCGCAGACCATCGACCGGCAATGCGCGTCGGGTCTGATGGCGATCGCCACCGCCGCCAAGCAGGTCGTGATCGACCGCATGGATATCGTCGCGGCTGGTGGCCAAGATTCGATCAGCCTGGTCCAGACTCCAGAAATGCGGATCAGCGGCGATCCGTCGCTCGTCGCCATGCACAAGGACGTCTACATGCCGATGCTCGGTACCGCAGAAACGGTCGCCCAGCGCTACGGGATCGGCCGCGAAGCGCAGGACGAATATGCGCTGCAGTCGCAGCAGCGCACCGCCGCCGCGCAGGCCGAAGGCCGGCTCTCGGCCGAGATCGTGCCGGTAACGACCAGCATGGGCATCAAGGACAAGGAGACGGGGGAGGTCTCGTTCAAGGAAGTCACGATCGACAAGGATGAGGGCAACCGCCCCGATACGACGATCGAGGGCCTTTCTTCGCTTCAGCCGGTGCTGGGCCCGGGTACGCACATCACCGCCGGCAATGCGAGCCAGCTCAGCGACGGCTCGTCAGCCTGCATCGTGATGGATGCGCGCCTCGCCGAGCAGCGTGGCCTGGAGCCACTAGGCCGCTACATCGGCATGTCGGTCGCCGGAACGGAACCTGACGAGATGGGCATCGGCCCGGTGTTCGCCGTTCCAAAGCTGCTCCAGCGGTTCGGGCTCAAGATGGATGACATCGGGCTGTGGGAACTGAACGAGGCCTTCGCGGTGCAGGTGCTCTACTGCCGCGACAAGCTCGGCATTCCGAACGAGCTTCTGAACGTCAACGGCGGCGCTATTTCCATCGGCCACCCCTATGGCATGTCGGGCGCACGGCTGACCGGCCATGCGCTGATCGAGGGCAAGCGTCGCGGCGCCAAATATGTCGTCACCACCATGTGCATCGGCGGCGGAATGGGGGCGGCGGGATTGTTTGAGGTTCTGTAACGGCACCGATACGGATCGGGCGCGTTTAGCGCGTGATGACGCCCGTCGAACTCATCGCTCTTGCTGCCTCGACCAGCTTGCTCGCCGGCTGGCGGCTGTACCTCGTGACGCTGATCACCGGAATCGGCATGAAATTCGGATGGATCGCCCTGCCTGACCAGCTCCAGGCGCTGGATGTGCTGGCCAACAATTGGGTGCTCGGCGTCGCCGCGATCGGGACCTTCGCCGAATTTTTCGCCGACAAAATCGCCTGGGTCGACAGCGCCTGGGATGCGATCCACAGCTTCATCCGCCCGCTCGGCGGTGCGCTCCTCAGCCTCGCCATCATCGACAGTGCCGATCCAGCCTGGCAGGTCGGTAGCTTCCTGCTCGGCGGCGGCGCAGCCCTGGTCGCCCATGCCGGAAAGGCGGGGGCGAGGACCCTGGTCAACACCAGTCCCGAGCCTTTCTCCAACGTGCTCGTCTCGACGGCAGAGGATATCGCGACCGGAGGCCTACTGGCGCTGGCCATCGCCAACCCTATCGCGGCAGCACTGATCGCGCTCGGTCTGGTGCTGCTGTCACTGTGGCTGGTGTTCGCAGCGCGGCGTGCCTTGCGCAACCTGATCGATCGACTGAATCCGCCGCGGAATCCGGCTGCGTGAACCGAGCCCCGAGCAAGGCAAAGCACGATCCGCGCTGGACCTTGGTCATGTCGGTCTCAGCCTCGTCGTTGAGCTTCATCGACGGCTCGATCCTCAATGTCGCCCTTCCAGCGATCCGGGCTTCGACCGGAGCAGGAGCGGCTGAGGTCCAATGGGTCGTCAACGCCTATACCCTGCCCCTCGCCGCCCTGATTCTTTTGGGCGGGGCGCTCGGCGATCACCACGGGCGCCGCCTTTGGCTGGTGATCGGAACGGGCCTGTTCGGGATCGCGTCGGTGGTTTGCGCCCTGAGCGGTTCGCTCGAAATGCTGCTGGCCGGCCGCGCACTGCAAGGCGTTGGCGCTGCGCTGCTCCTTCCCAACAGCCTCGCCCTGCTTAACGGTGCCTATCAAGGCGAGGCTCGCGGCCAGGCGATCGGCACATGGGCAGCTGCCGGCGCGATCGCCGCAGCCATCGCACCGCTGATTGGCGGCTGGCTGGTCGAACATGTCGGCTGGCCAAGTATTTTCTATATCAACCTGCCGCTGGTGGTCGCGGCGATCATTGTCGCACTTACCAGGGTCGCCGAGGTGAAAGAGCCGGAAAAGGCCAGACTTGATGGCCTGGGCGCCGGCCTTGCCACTTTGGGGCTCGGCGCATCCACCTACGGGCTCACCCTCTGGTCGCAGCAGTTCGCGCTCAACCCGACGGCCACCGTCGCTTTGGTTGCCGGTGCCGCCTTTCTGATCGCTTTTCTGCTGTGGGAGCGGCGTCTCGGCGACAAGGCGATGGTCCCTCTTTCCCTATTCGAAAATCGCTGCTTCTCGGCGCTGAACCTGATGACGTTCCTGCTCTACGGGGCGTTCGGTGGCTCGCTTCTCCTCATCCCCTATGTTCTGATCGAGGCGGGCGGATATTCACCGATCCAGGCCGGCCTGTCGCTCCTGCCACTGTCGATCCTGCTCGGTCTCGCCTCGCCGCTGATGGGGAAGCTCGCGGTTCGCCTCGGACCGAAGATCCCGCTGACGATCGGCCCAGTCATCGTCGGACTCGGACTGCTGCTAGGCACCCGCATCGCCGAGTACCAGGCCTATTGGACCCACGCCTTCCCCGCCATCCTGACCATGTCGATCGGAATGACGCTGGCCGTCGCTCCATTGACCAGCACCGTCCTTGCCGCGGTCGAAAAGCATCAGACCGGCATGGCGTCGGGCTTCAACAGCGCCGTCGCACGGCTTGGCGGACTGATCGTTGTCGCGATGCTCGGAGCTGTATTGGTCAATAGCGGCGAGGGGTTGCTTGCACCCTTCGCGACTACCCTCATCGCCATGGCTATTACCGCCGCCTTGGCGGGAGCGGCAGCATTCTTCGGGCTCCAGGGCAATTGGCGGCGTCAGCGTGAACCCATCAACGCCTAGTTGGTTGATCACTTTCGAGCAGCCACAGGAGCCTTAACCATGCCAGAATCCACTACTCCGCTGGCCGAGCGCATCGCCCGGGTTCTCGCCGGCGCCGCTCACAGCAGCAATGCGGAAGGAAGCGACCCGTCGGCAGGCGACAAGGTCGATATCACCTGGCCGGAACATATGAACCAGGCGTTGGCGGTGCTCCACACGATGCGCGAGCCGGACGAACAGATGACGGCCGCGGGCGATGGCGACACCTGGCGGAAGATGGTCGAGGTTGCGATCGAACAGGCCGAATAGACCGCCAATTTTGTTTCATTTTCCTATGTGGTAAACGGCGCCCACAACCACTTTGCGGGAGGTGGCAATGGGTCGTTTCGAACGGCTGGCCATAGCATTGGCGTCGACCACGCTATTGGGCGTGACTGCTCCAGCCCAATTTGCTCCGGAACTGCTTGCGCTGCTCGATCCGTCGGCGCGCATGGCGAGCCTGTGCGGCGGAGGCCCAAAGGGCTCGTCGATGCGGGACAGGATCGCGATGGCAGCGTCGATGATCCAAGCGGCCTCGCCGGCCGGGATTCGGCTTTACGACGGTCTCGGCAAAATCCATTTCCCGATCACTACCTCCAGCCCGGAGGCTCAGCGCTATTTCGACCAGGGCATGGGCTTTGCCTATGGCTTCAACCATGCTGCCGCGATTGCCTCCTTCCGGGAGGCGCAACGGCTCGATCCCGAATGTGCCATGTGCTGGTGGGGCGAGTCGCTCGCCTATGGTCCCAACATCAACGCGCCGCTGACGCCCGACGCCAATACGCTTGCGCTGAAGTCCATCGCCCAGGCCCAGCAACTAACGGCCAAGGTGACTCCTCCCGAGCGGGCACTGATCATGGCGCTGGCCAAACGCTATTCCGCCGATCCCAATGCCAAGCGTGCCGACCTTGACGGCGCCTACGCCGACGCAATGCTGGCCGTCGCCCGCTATTATCCCGGGCACGACGACATCTCGCTGCTCGCGGCCGAAGCGGCGATGGACACGCTTCCCTGGGATTATTGGGAGCCGGACAAGCAATCCGCCAAGCCCCGCCTTGGCGAAGCGATCCGGCTGGTCGAGACGGTGCTGGCCCGCAATGCGGACCATCCGCAGGCGCCGCATCTTTACATTCACCTGATGGAGAATGGGCCCGACCCGAAGCGCGCGGAGGCGGCGGCCGACCGCCTATCCGCACCGCTCGCCGGGGACGCCGGGCATTTGGTTCATATGCCGGCCCACATTTACTACCGGCTCGGGCGCTGGAAGGATTCGATCCGGGTCAACATCGATGCAGCCCGCAAGGACGAGGCCTATATCAAGGAGTCGGACGACAAGGCCTTCGTCCGCTACGGCTATTATCCGCATAACGTCCATTTCATCGTGACCTCCGCGCAGATGGGCGGCGACCTGCCGACCGCGATCAGCGAAGCCAAGCGGCTTGCGAGCATCGTCGACGCGGGCACGGCGGCGCAGCTCGGGTGGGTCCAGGCGATCTACGCAGCGCCCTATTTCGCGTCTCTGCAATTCGCTTCGGCTGCCGATGTTCTAGCGCTTCCGGAGGCCGATCCGCGCCTCGGCTATGTCCAGGGCATCCGCCATTATGTGCGCGCGGTGGCCTATGCCCAGCAGCACAATCAGCGGGGCTTCGACGCGGAGCTTGCCGAGCTGAGGCGCCTCCGCGGTTCGGACCTGCTAAAACCGATGGTCGAACAGGGCATGCCTGCCCCGGACCTGCTGACACTCGCCGAGCATGTAGCGTTGGGCAAGGCCGCCTCGCTCAGAGGGCGCCATTTGCAGGCCGCCGACCATTTCCGCGCCGCAGTCGCGATCGAGGATCGCATCCCCTACATGGAGCCGCCGTGGTGGTACTATCCGGTCAACCAGTCGTTGGGCGCGGCCCTGTTCCGTGCGGGCAAATATGACGAGGCGCGCGAGGCCTTCACCGCGGCCCTGGCCAAGTTCCCCAACAATGGCTGGGCGCTCTACGGTCTTGCCTCGGCGGAACGCCGGCTGGGCCGTCCGGCACAGGCCGCAGCAGCCCAGGCCGCGCTTGGCCGCGCCTGGATGGGCGATCCGAAGTGGCTGCGGATGGAGCGGCTCTAACCGCTGAAGCGCAACAGATAGTCCGTGATCCCGTACCAAGTCTGGCTATTGGCGGCTAGCAGTCGCCCGGCGTAGAGTGCCAGGGTCCCACCGAAGCCCCACCAATAGGCGGGATGGACGGTGCCGTTGCTGCGCTTGTCGTGGACAATTGCCGCGATGATCAGCAGCAGGACGAGGGAGCCCGGCAACAACGACCGTTCGACCGGATTGGGCGGCCCGAACCCCGGCCGCATCCCGGGGCCTCCGCCAGTTGCCGCGAGAAAGAAAAAGCGCGCAAAGGCCGCTTGTAGCAATGCCGTCGTCGCCACCAGCATCAGCCGCTTGTGCCACTCTGGGCGCTTCAGATTGACGACGGCCGCGGTCACCAGGCAGCCAAAGAATAATATGCCGGTAACCGGCACGATGGTGAAGGCGCGCGCCGCATCGCCATAACCGGCATCAAGCCTCGCCTGCAGCCCCTCGATGGCCACCGCCAGGCCCGTGAAGACCATCGCCGTCGCCAGCGAAATTCCCAGCAACCCCCAGGCGCGGTGGCTCTTCAGCTTTCGGTTGGCTACCAGCAACGCCTGCGACAGGAAGAACAGGGTCCACAGCGTAAACAGCAGGCCATGGAAATGCAGCAGGGGCGCCCCGACAAAGGTACCCCGCGCGACCTGCAGCCAATATGTCCCGGCAAAGCCGGCAACGGCGACGACCACGAAGATCAAGGCCATGGTGATGTAAAAGCGGCCGACCAGCGGCCTTCTTGCCGGGGCTGCGATGGTTGCCATGATGCCTCCCTGTTCCGGTTCTTCGACCGGCGGAAGGCAAGCTAGCGCAAAATCGAAGCTATTGGGACTCTTCGGAAAATCAGGCGTTGGCAGCGATGAACTTCTCGACCACCGGAGCGATCCGCTCCCTCCACTTGCGCCCGTTGAAGATGCCGTAATGGCCGACGTCTCTGGCCAAATGATATTGCTTCTTTGACGCCGCCAGCCCGGTCGCCAGGTCCAGCCCGGCCTTGGTCTGGCCGATGCCTGAGATATCGTCGCGCTCGCCCTCGATCGCCAGCAGCGGCGTGTCCTTGATCGCCTTGGGATCGACCAGCCGTCCGCGATGCTCGAGCTCGCCCTTCGGCAACAGGTGGCGCTGGAACACCACGTCGACCGTCTGCAGATAGAATTCCGCCGTCATGTCGCAGACCGACAGATATTCGTCGTAGAATTGGCGGGTCGCATCGGCGCTTTCGTCGTCGCCGACGACGAGATGCTTGTACATTTCCCAGTGGCTGATGAGGTGATTTCCAAGGTTCATGGTCATGAACCCCGCGAGTTGCAGGAAGCCCGGATAAACCTGCCTGCCATGGCCCGCATAAATCATCGGCACCGTGGCGATGACGTTGCGCTGGAACCACGCGTGCGGCCGCTGCGTCGCCAGCGTATTGACCGCCGTCGGCGCCTTCCGAGTGTCGACCGGGCCGCCCATCATGGTCAGCGTCTTCGGACGTGCCGGATGTTTGTCGGCATTCATGATCGCGGTCGCCGCATAGGCCGGAACAGACGGTTGGCAGACCGCCAGCATGTGCGGCCGCTTGCCCGTACGCTCGTAAATGTCCTGGGAATATTCAATGAGATAATCGATATAATCGTCGAGATCGAAACTGCCTTCGCTGACCGGCACGAGCTTTGCGTCGCGCCAGTCGGTGATAAACACGTCATGCTTGGGAAGCATTCGCGTCACTGTCCCGCGAAGCAGCGTTGCATAGTGGCCCGACATCGGCGCAACGATCAGCAGGGGCTCGCCGGCTTCGACCCCTTCCTTCCGGAAATGCTTCAATTGCCCGAAGGCCTTCCGAAGCGCGATATCTTCGTCGACCGGTGCGGCTTTCTTGCCGACCTGCACCTCTTCGATTCCAAAATCTGGCTTGCCGCGCGGTGCGGAGGCGTGGGCAAAGACTTCAAGACCCGCTGCGACCAGCGGGCCCATGGACGAATAGCCGAACGGATTCGTCGGGTTGCTGAGCCATCCGGCGCCTAGTCCTGCAAGCTTGCTCGCGCTGGTCAGCAGCGAGCGCTGCACCTCATAGGCGTCATAGAGCATCAAATTGTCCTGGAAGTGAGCACTGGTCATGAATGTGAGGCCGGATTCAACTCTCCGCAAGTGAATTTGCTGCATCGCACCGTTGCATTGCGGCAATTGAGGCAAGGCGGACACACTGCTAGGTCGCTGGTTCATGGCCAACGCCCCTGAACGCCCGAAGGGCAAGTCCCTTGCCGACCTTAACATGGTGTGGAACTTCGCCCGCCGCTATCCGGGGCACATCATCGGCGCGGCGTTCGCACTGCTCGTCGCGGCCTCCGCGACCTCGGCCGTGCCCATCGCGTTCAAGCTGATCATCGATCGCGGATTCGCCGGAGGCGGCAATATTGGCCGGTGGTTCGAATATCTGTTGCTGCTGGTCCTCGTCATGGCGATCGCTACCGCAACCCGCTTCTATTTCGTCAGCTGGATCGGCGAGCGAGTCGTTGCCGACATCCGCCTTGCCGTTCATCGCAACCTGCTTCGCCTTGCCCCCGGCTTTTTCGAAGAAAATCGCCCGGCCGAAATTACCAGCCGCCTGACGGTCGATACGACGATCATCGAACAGGTCGTCGGGACGAGCATTTCCGTGGCGCTGCGCAATTTCGTGATGGGCGTCATCTGCACGGGAGTGCTTTTCTACCTGGCGCCGAAGCTGGCGGGCATGTTGCTCCTTGGCATTCCGCTGGTGATGCTTCCCATCGTCTTGCTTGGCCGCCGGGTTCGCGCCGTCTCGACACGGAGCCAGGACCGAATCGCCGATGTCGGCGCGGTCACCAGCGAAGTTCTCGGTGCGATGAAAATCGTCCAGGCTTTCAATCAGCAGAGCCGCGAAGCCGAACGTTTTTCCGACGCCACCGAAACCGTCTTCAAGACTGCCAAAAAGCGGATCGCGCTGCGGGCGCTGATGACCGCGATGATCATCGGCGTCATTTTCAGTTCTATCACGCTCATCATCTGGCAGGGTGCGATTGATGTCGCCGCAGGCCGGATGACCGGCGGCACGATCGCCGCCTTTGTACTGTCCGGCGGTCTACTGGCCGGGGCATTCGGGGCGCTGAGCGAGGTTTATGGCGATCTGCTCCGCGCTGCCGGCGCATCGGAGCGGCTGAACGAGCTGCTGAAGGCAGAGCCGGAGATCAAGGCTCCCGCAAATCCGGTTCCCCTTCCCGTCCCCGCCGAGGGCCGCCTCAAGTTCGACGATGTCACTTTCCATTACCCCACCCGCAAGGACACGTCCGCGCTCGACGGGTTCAGCATGGAGGTTCGCCCCAACGAGCGGCTCGCGATGGTCGGACCGTCGGGCGCGGGAAAGACCACCATCTTCCAGCTGGCCCAGCGTTTCTACGATCCGGAAGGGGGCCGTGTTCTGTTGGATGGGGTCGATCTTCGCGACGCCGATCCGGCCGACGTCCGGCAGCGAATCGCCATGGTGCCGCAGGAAGTGGTCATCTTCGCCGCCTCGGCCCGCGACAATCTTCGCTACGGCAATTGGGATGCGAGCGAAGACGAGATTTGGGAGGCGGCGCGCGACGCCAATGCCGAAACCTTCCTCCGCGCGCTCCCGGAAGGCCTCGACACCTTCATGGGTGAAGGGGGAGCTCGCCTGTCCGGCGGCCAGCGGCAGCGCATTGCCATTGCCCGCGCCCTCCTGCGACGCGATGCCCCGCTTTTGCTTCTCGACGAAGCAACCTCCGCCCTCGATGCCGAAAGCGAGCGGCTGGTGCAGGAAGCTCTCGACCGCCTCGTCGCAGGCCGTACCACCATCGTCATCGCCCATCGCCTGGCCACGGTCCGTGCCGCCGACCGGATCATCGTCATGGATCATGGCCGAATCGTTGAAGAAGGCGATCATGGCAGCCTGACCGCGCAGGGCGGTCTGTACGCCCGCCTCGCCCGCTTGCAATTCGATGGGATCGCCGCTTAGCATTTGATAGCAAGGCGCTGCCGAATCCGCTTTGAATATCGACGGTTAGCGACCCCAGTCACTGGGGAGGGGGAAGTATGCGATATTCTTGGGCCCGTTTGGCGCTCGTGGTCCTGGTTACTCCGGCGCATGCCGCCGATCAGTTGCAATATGGTCCGGCTCCGGCATGGGTTGCCGCCCAGCAGTTTCAGAGCTCTGTGCCTGCGGCCGCGGATACGCCCTTCGACTTCTTGCTGTCAGACACGCAGGTGAAGCTGGAACCAGGCGAAATGGCTACCTATTCGCATTATGCCATTCGCGTTAATAGCTCACAGGGCCTTTCCCTGGGTAATGTCGTCGCGGCGTGGGATCCGGCATTCGACGTCTACACGATCCATCGCGTAGCTCTTCATCGAGGAAGCCAAACCATTGACGTCCTCGAAGCTGGCCAGAAGTTCACGGTCCTTCGGCGCGAGCAAAATCTCGAACAGCAGACCCTCACCGGTCATCTGACCGCGACCCTACAGCCAGAAGGACTTCAAGTCGGCGACATCGTTGAGGTCGAATCGACATGGGTTCGGCGCGACCCAACCTTGCGCAATCACATGGAATTGAAAGGTAGCCTTGGCCTGCCGATGCGGGTCAACCGGGCTAGCATGCGGCTTGTCGCGCCAACGAAGGCGGCATTACGGCAGCATACGGCAAAAGGCATGCCAGCTCCGGTCATAACGCAAAGCAGCGGCCAGAAAATCTCGACATGGACGATCAGTCCATTGGTTCCAGAAAGGGCGCCCGCTTTTGCCCCCGACCGCTTCGCCATGGGCAGAACTTTGGAAGTTTCCGATTATCAATCTTGGAACGAGCTTGGGGCGCTGTTCGTGCCTTTGTTCGAAAAGGCATCTCAACTCCCGCCAGGCAGTCCGCTGCAGCAGGAGGTGGCGCTTATAAAGGCAGCAAGCGCCGATCCGGTCGAACGCGCGGAGCTTGCACTACAGCTTGTTGAGGAGAAGATTCGTTACGTGAACCTCGCGCTCGGTGTGGGCGGTCTGGTCCCCGCCGCCGCCGATGAAACCTGGGCGCGCCGATTTGGAGATTGCAAGGCGAAATCCGCCCTGCTTGTCGGCCTGTTAAGGGAACTTGGAATCGAAGCCGTGCCGGTCCTGGTTCACAGCGAAGAAGGCGACGGCATCAACGAGCGGCTGCCGATGGTATCGCTCTTCAACCATGTCGTGGTGCGAACGATCATTGGCGGCAAGACCTATTGGCTGGACGGCACGCGTTCGGGCGATCGCAAGCTCTCCGCTTTGGAAGTCCCTTTCTATCACTGGGGTCTGCCCATCGTTCGAAACGCGGACCTTGTCAGGATCATGCCTGATCCGGCAACCCGGCCCTATCTCGACACGGAGGTTCGCACCGACGCTAGTGCCGGTGTCGACAAACCCGTTCCAACCGTAATCGACATGACGATGCGTGGCGACCTCGCCATCGCCCAAAACCTGTTTCTGTCGACGTTGGACCCGGCCTTGCGGGATGAGGCAATCCGAAAGCAGCTACAACAGGAACTGGACCGCTTTGAGATCGATAAGGTTGCGACCAGCTACGACCCGGCTAGCCAGCTGTTCAAACTGCATGGCGAAGGGCGCCAGACGCTCGATCTCGACAAGGGAATATATTGGGTCGAGGTGCCGACACTCGGCTACAAGGCCGACTTTCGCCGATCCGACATGCGCGACGTCGATGCCCCGGTCAAAATTAGCTACCCGTCCTTTAGTCGTTACAAGCAAGTGATCCTCATCCCAAAGGACCTCGTGTCGCAAACCAAATTTCAGATGCCACCGATAGCCGACACAGTAGCTGGAGTGGAGTATCGCCGGCACGTGACCAACGCCGCTGGCGTAGTGACGATCGAGACGACGAGACGAGCGCTTAAGCCCGAGATTTCCTTTGCCGAAGCGGTAGCCGCCCAAGATCGCCTGCGCGAACTGGACAAGGCCGATATCTGGATTCGCCTAAGCAACTCCGCCCCGATCGCGACTGCCGAGGTCAAAGAACTGATCGGTCATGATCCGAAGAATTCTGGCGATTATTTTCAGGCGGCAGTGAAGCTGCTTAAAAAGGATGAGACGGCCCAGGCGCTCGGCGCCCTCAATAAGGCGATCGAAATGGCGCCTCGAGACGCCAATCCCCGGTCAACGCGCGCCCATATTCGGATGTCGGAAGGAGACACCGCTGGTGCCCAGTCGGACGCGGAGGCGGCGTTGAAGCTTGATCCCAGCAATGTAGCGATGCGGAGGTTGTTGGCCGAATTGCTGCGCAAGTCCGGCAATTTGGAGGGCGCCTACGCCCAGGCAGAAGCCATTTCCAAGCTCGATTCCACGACTGCCCAGATGAATCGCGGTGAAATTCTCCTGTCGCTGGGCCGTACCGAAGAAGCGCTCGCGGCGTTCGATCGCGCGCTGGTCTATGAAAAGGATCCGATGATCCATGTGCGTCGAGCACAGGCCTTGTCGGCGTCGGACAAGAACGGCCGGCGTCGGGAGCTGGATGCGGGATTGAAGCTCAATCCTACAGACGCTCCTACACTGGTTGGATTGTCTCAGATTGCCAGCCAGCTCGGCGATCATAACCAGGCCTTGGCGTTGCTCGACCAGGCATTCCTGAAATCGCCCGACGACGTGCACATCCGGCACGCCCGGGCCATCGAAATGTTGCTCGCTGGAAAAGAGGCACCAGCGGACAAGGAGTTTGATGCCTTGTCAGCAAAGGATCTGACAGCCTCAGAACTCAATGAGCTATGCTGGTCGAAGGCATTGGCAAACGTCGCGCTCGACCGGGCACTGGAGGAATGCGATCGCTCGCTGGCCAAAGATGAAAGCCCCGCTACCCACGACAGCAAGGGAACGGTCTTGTTGCGTCAATCGCGCTTCGATGACGCGATTGAGGAATTTGATACCGCAATGAGGGATGGCGAATTTGCCGCGCCGCTTTACGGGCGCTCCATCGCCTATGCACGTAAGGGCGATCAAACCAAGTCCGATGCCGATGCCGCCAAGGCGACCAAGCTGACTCCTGGGATCGAGCGGATCTACGCCTATTACGGGCTGGTACGATAAGGCTATCGCGACGGAAGGACGCGCCGAACTTCCTCGAACGGGGCAACGACGAAGCTGACGTTGTGAAACGCCTCCCTTGCGATTGCGTCGGCGACCGCTCGGGCGTCCTCACCACTGGTCCCAAACACCAATATGCGCGTGTTGTGATCCTCCATTGGGAGGCGGCCGTCGTCCTTCGCTTCCTTGACGACGCCCTGGTCCTTGCCGGGCTTGATGCCGCTCGCAGGAATATTGCGCGCGCCCGTTATTGTCCGAGCCGCGAAGGCCTTTGGCTCTCGGGCATCGATCCACACGGCCGTCGGATCGCTGCGGATATAGCTTAGCGCCTGCATCTCGGTCTGCATTGCGCTCCCGGCGAGCGCTCGCCATCCGGGTGCCCCAAGCTGGTAACGGCGAACAGCCGTATAGCCCGCTTCAACGAGCTCGGCGGCGAGGCGCTTGGTCTTTCCGCAGAATGGGCCGTTACAATAAAGGATCAGGGGCTTTTCCTTGGCGCCCTTCAATAATCGCCCAACCTCGGCGATGTCCGATACATAGAGATGAGTGGGCCGCCCCGGCTGCGGTGCGACGTTTAATGCACCCGGAATATGGCTGATCGCATATTCATGCGGAGGGCGCGCGTCGAGCAGCACCGAACCGCCGTCCTCGATAATTCGCCGCAACTCGTTGGTGGAAACTTCTGCCGTCTTCTGGTCCGCCTCGGCGAGCGTTGCGTCGAAGACGGATTGTGCCATGGCTGGAACGGCAACGAAGGCCGCAAAACCAGCAATCATGATTGCCACGCGTCGCATCTGTCCCCTGCCGTTCCCGCCAAGCTGCCATCGCAGAGAAGAGCGTCAATGTCCGCTTGCCCTCCCTTGCGGAAATTGGACGCGGTGGCAGTCATAGCCGCCCGATCAGTTGGTCGTCAAAGTGACTTCATTCGAGCAGTTGGTGGTTCCCGCGTTGCACACCTTATATTTCATCGTTCCGAGTGGCGCCGTATCGTCCGCGGACCCATCATTCGGGGTGGTATCGTACTTGGCGCCATTGCGGTGAATGTCGACCGTTGAAGCAGTCGCGCCCGTCCATTGGAGCCTGTAAGTCGCGCTTTTTGTGGTCTTGCTTGAAAGAGTTACGCCGAGCTTGATCGAGGAAATCTCAATCGGCTTGATGATCGGCGTCGATCCTGGTTTGACGTCGTGCCGGAACTTCACGTCCAGCCGGAAATTCGCATATTCGTTGCGGCACGAAACATTGTCATTGGCATTGAGGCGCTCATCTTCCCCGCGCAAAACGAAGCCCTGGTTACTCATCACGCCATGCACCCAGTCGTTGACCTGGCCGGTCACTTCAATTGTGCAGCGACCGTCCGGGCAATTGCCGCTGGCGAGCACGGGGATCGGCATTTCCCATTTGTCATTTGAAGCCGGACGGATTGAGGAGCCCGGCTCCGGACCTGGGCCGACAACCGCCAGGGCATGATCGGCGCACTCATGGTCGCCTGCAGTGTGGCGCTTGTCGAAGCTCAGCTTTGCGACGTCGATATTGACGTCAGTCGGGTGATGCGGGATCGAACTAAGGTCAAAGATCGTCACCAGTCGATGGACGTGATTGACCCGCCACTGACAGGGCAATGGTCGAGTGCCGGCGTCGAACCGATGTTCATAACCGACGGACTGGAAGCCCGCGGCGGGTGGCTCGGGTGCAGTGCCCCGACTGTCCAGCGGGCA
>DASTVY010000297.1:0-12835 GCA_035758865.1 Sphingomicrobium sp.
GAAAATCTGCTCGCCGAGACGGAAGTGGTCGTCGAGGACAATGTGCTGAAGATCCAGCCCAAGAAGAAGAAGGGCATCCGCTGGAACTGGCGGAACGGCAAGGCCGTGTTCACGGTCAACGCAGCGGCGCTGCATGGTGCGGCCATCGCCGGATCGGGCGGAGTCACGGTCGACAAGGTCGCGGGCGATTTCTTGGGCGAGGTTGCCGGTTCCGGCGATCTCAAGGTCGGCCAGATCGCGGGCGGCCGGGTGAAGTTCGACATCGCCGGATCGGGCGGCGTGGAAGCGGCCGGCAAGGCCGATGCGGTCGATATTTCGATCGCAGGCTCCGGCGACATTAATCTCGGCGGACTTGCTAGCCGCAGTGCCGACGTGTCGATCGCAGGATCGGGCAATGTCAGGGCCAATGCCAGCGAAACCGCCAACGTGTCGATCATGGGCTCCGGCGACGTCGACATCAGCGGCGGCGCAAAATGCAAGGTTTCCAAGGCCGGATCGGGCGACGTCCGCTGCGGATGATCATTTTGACCATTCGTTAACCATGTAAAGCGAGGATGGGCGGATGATCGATCGAGCGCCAATCCTTGCCTTGCTGGTGCTGGCCAGCCTGCCTGCAGGCGCCCAGACCCCTGCAACCCAACGCAACTTCTCGGTCTGGAGCTTCGATCGGATCCGGGTCGATGGCCCTTACCAGGTCAGCCTTCGCACCAATGTCGCCCCTTATGCACGGGCAACCGGAACGCCGATTGCCCTGGACGGTGTGTCGATCAAGGTCGAGGGTCGCACCCTGGTCGTTCGGACCGGCAACGGCGGCTGGGGAGGCTATCCCGGGGAAGGCCGCGGACCGGTTACGATCGAAGTCGGGACTCACGACCTCAACGCCGCCTATGTCAACGGCTCGGGCGCGTTGCTGATCGACCAGGTGAAGGGCCTGGCGTTCGACCTGTCTGTCTACGGTTCGGGAACTGCCCGCATCGACCAGGTGGACGTCGACCAGATGAGAGTCGGCATCACCGGTTCCGGAACCACCAGGCTTTCCGGCCGGGTCGCCAGACTTACCACCAATGTGCGGGGAACCTCGTCGTTTGAGGCCAATGACCTGGAAGTCACCGACGCGGTGATCGGCGCGGATGGTCCGTCGACCGTCAGGGCCACGGTCACCAACAGCGCCAAGGTCAACGCCTATGGACTTGCCTCCGTGACGCTGACCGGCAGCCCTGCCTGCACCGTGACCGCCAAGGGTTCGGCCAACGTCGTGGGCTGCAAGGAATCGCGTTACTAGACCATCGCCCGCAAGGCGGTCCATAAGCGCAACGTCCCATCAGAGGAGTCGCGCCGATGAGGCCGCACTAGTCGCCTATCTGGACAATCAGACCAGGGCCAAGGCCGCCAACTTGCCGTAAAGCCGCGGTGGAAGATCCGCGAGGCCGCTGCCGTCATCCTCACCGCCGGGCGCGTCCTTGTCTTCAAGGTAGCGCCAGCCCTGGTGAGCACGCTTCGGCTTGGGCGGGATTACGACCAGCTCGGCGGAACAGACGATGTCGATCCGACCGTCGCTGCGGTCCTCGAACCGCAGGATCTGCTGGCGCGCGATGATACGGTGCTTGACGATCCAGTGCAGCGATCCGCCGACGAGCTCCTCCATCCGCTTGGGCCGCATTCGTGTCGGCACGCGCACCACGTCCCGGCTTACGCGGCGGGCAATACGGTTCTGCAGCGCCTCGAGGCTGGCGCAGCCAACGGCGACCTTGGTCAAATGGAGAGTCGGCACTTTCGTGAAATGACCGTCCGGCCGAGCATTTTCAACCGATTAGCCAGTGATTCCGGCTGCGGTGGCGAGGCCGAGGAACACCAGGAAGCCCATCGAATCCGTTACCATCGTCACAAATACCGACGATGCGACCGCCGGGTCGGCTCCCGCCTTTTCCAGGCCCAGCGGGACGAGCACGCCGGCCAGCCCGGCGATGACGATGTTGGTCAGCATCGCCGCCGCGATCACGCCGCCAAGCTGGGAGGAGCCCAGCACCACCGTTACGCCGATCCCGATCAGCACGGCGATCGTGAGGCCGTTCATCAGCGCCACGCGAATCTCGCGCCAGACTGCCCGCCAATGGTTGGAACCGGTGAGCTGGTTGGTGGCGATTGCCCGCACTGTCACGGCGAGGGTTTGAGTCCCGGCATTGCCGCCGACCCCGGCGACGATCGGCATCAGCGCGGCCAGAACCGCCATTCGGGCGATCGAATCTTCGAACTGGGTGATGACGGTCGCCGCAACCAGGGCGGTGACGAGATTGGCCGCGAGCCAGCGGACCCTCGCCTTGTAGGTATCGAGCAGCGGCTCGTTGATGTCGCCCTCGCCGGCACCGGACAGCAGCAGAACGTCCTCGCCCGCTTCTTCCTGGATGATGTGGACGATGTCGTCGACGGTGATCATTCCGACCAGGCGGCCGCTTGAATCCACCACGGCAGCCGAGATCAATGCATATTTCTGGAACTTGAGCGCGACCTCCTCCTGGTCGAGATCGACGGGGATCAACGTCTGCTTGCGCGCCATGATCTCGCTGACCAGGGTTGAACGCGGCGAACGGAGGATCGTCGACAGCTTGCATGTCCCAACCGGGTGATGGTTGGGCGAGACGACGAAAATTTCCCAGAAATCGGTCGCCAGCTCGTCGGTCGATCGGAGATAGTCGATGACCTGGCCGACCTTCCAATGTTCGGGAACCGCGATCAGATCGCGCTGCATCAGGCGGCCGGCGGTCTCCTCGCCGTAGGTAAGCGCTTCCTCGACGGCGGCGCGATCGTCGGGCTCCATCGCCCGGAGCACCGCGAGCTGCTCGTCCTGTTCGAGGTCTTCGATCAGCGCCACGGCGTCGTCGGTGTCGAGCTGGGCAGCGAGGTCGGCGACCTGCTGCGGCTCCATTTCGTCAATGACGTCCTCGCGGACATATTCGTTGAGCTCGGCATAGACGTCGGCGTCGACGATCCCTGCCAATGCCTCGATCAGGTCGCCGCGTTCGTCGCCCGGAGCCAGTTCGATGAGATCGGCGATATCGGCCGGGTGAAGCTCCGCGACCAGGGCACGCGCCGCCTCGTCATCGCCATCGGCGACGGCGTCGAGCACTTCCCGGACGAATTCCGGAAGCAGCCGGTCCTCTTCGTCATGGATGCGGTCCTCGGGCGCCACGGCCTCGGGCTCGTGCGGAGGGGTGGCGATGATGTCGCTGTCGCTCATGCCTCGTCCCCTCGCTCGACTAGCTGCTGAGTGCCGCTTCCCTATGCCCGAGCGCCCACTGGCGCAACCCGCGCAACGCGACTAGATGGCGGCCACATCCATATAGCCAAGGACGAGATGATGGCCGACGCCGACACCCTTACCCTCTCCCTTTCGACCGGCGGCGACGTCGTCATCAAGCTGCGTTCCGACCTGGCGCCTGGCCATGTCGAGCGTATTTCCGACCTTGCCGAACAGGGTTTTTACGACGGAGTCGTGTTTCATCGAGTGATCCCCGGCTTCATGGCGCAGGGCGGCGATCCGACCGGAACCGGCATGGGCGGCAGCCAGCTTCCCGACCTACCGGCCGAATTCAGCGGCGAGCCGCACGTCCGCGGCGTCTGCTCGATGGCGCGCTCCCAGAATCCCAATAGCGCAAACAGTCAGTTCTTCATCTGCTTCGACGATGCGACCTTCCTGGACCGGCAATATACGGTGTGGGGCGAGGTCGAGAGCGGAATGGAATATGTCGACGCTCTTCCGGTCGGCGAGCCGCCGCGCGAGCCCGGCAAGATCGTGAAGGCGACGGTCAGCTAGGCCGCTATCGCCATTCTCATCGGCTGGGCGCGGCCATAGGTCAGGCTGCGCCACAGCCACTCGACCGGTCCGAAGCGGAACCGCGCCAGCCACCAGCGGCTGTATGCGACTTGCAGCGCGAACAGTGCGAGCGAGATGGGATAGATGAAGACCAAGCCAAGCTTGCCGATCAATCCGAGGCCCCAACCGTAAAAGAGCAGGCTCTGCAAGATCGTCTGCATGAGGTAGTTGGTGAGCGCCATCCGTCCAGCCGGCGCCGCCCACTGGAGTGAGGGGTGGCGCCCCCCGCGCCACAACAGCGCGAAGCCCGCCGCATAGCCAAGCGCCAAAGTCGGCGTGCCCAGGACATAGGCGGCCTCGGCGGCGAACTCGACCAGCGGAATTTCGTCACCCGGCCACATCGCCAATATGGCCTTGACCAGCGAGACCGGAAGGCCAATCGCCAGACCCCATCGCGCGACCTTGCGCAGCAAAGACGCATATTCGTCCAGCTGGGCATAAACAGCCCGACGTCCGATCCACAGTCCGATCAGGAACATGCCGAGCACCTTGGTGAAGCGCATCTGGTAGACGAGATCGCCAAGGCGGAAATAAGCCTGAGCGGGGCGGACCGAGAGTGCCTCCCAAAATCCAGCATCGCGAAAATGAGGCAGGGGTCCGTTACTGAGATCGACGCCCCAGGCGGTGAGGGTCTGCACGCCCAGACCGTAAATCGGTTCGGCCAGATTGATTCCGCCAAAATGAATCAAGGCCGACCACGCGAGCGGCACCAGCCAAAGCGCAATCGCCCAGCCAATCAGTGCGCGATCGCTTTGATGACGAAAGAGCAGCAGCACTCCCCCCATCAAGGCGTAAAGCGCGACAATGTCGCCGAGCCACATGAACAGCATATGGGCCATGCCGATGAGGAACATGACCGCCAAACGACGCAGGTAACGCGGCACACCTTCGCCGCGCTGCTCTAGGCGGTTCAGCTGAATGGCAAAGCCGATCCCGAATAGCAGGGAGAAGATCGAATAGAATTTGCCGACCACCAACCATTCGAGCAGCAACTCGGAGATGTCATCAAACGCCGCCCCGATGGTCGCGCCCCGCTGCGCGTCATCGAGAAACGGGAAGCCGATGAAGCTGACCATGTTCGCGACGAGGATGCCGAGCAATGCCCATCCGCGCAGCGAGTCGAGCATTGGTGACCGTTCGCTCGCATCGATCGGCCCGGATTGCTGTGGCTCGGCCATCGCGGCCCTCCCTTGCAGGGCAGGCTAACCGAGCTTGCGGCGCGGCGCCACTCCGCACACAAGCGCCGCATGACAGAGGCCATCACTTTGATCACCGGCGCGTCCGCCGGCCTGGGCGTCGATTTTGCGCGCCAGCTTTCCGCCAATGGCAGGCGGCTGGTGCTTGTTGCCCGCCGCAAGGACCGGATCGACGCGCTTGCGGCGGAAGTCGGTAATGCGCGAGCGGTCGAGGCCGACCTCAGCCTGCCTGGCGCTGCGGACAGGCTGATGGCGGACCTCGCCGCGCATGACGAGCATGTCGAGCTGCTGGTCAACAATGCCGGATTCGGCCTGGCAGGGCGTTTCGCGAAGCTGGACGCCAAGCGGCAGCGGCAGATGATCGACCTTAACTGCGGAACGCTGGTCGAGCTGGCGCATGCTGTTCTTCCAGGGATGGTCGAGCGAAAGTCCGGAGCCATTCTGAATGTCGCTTCAACTGCCGCCTTCCAGCCGGGACCGGGCATGGCGGTTTATTTTGCGACCAAGGCCTTCGTCCTGTCGTTTAGCGAGGCGCTCCACGAGGAAGTGAGGAAGGACGGGGTGGTCGTCACCGCCCTGTGCCCCGGCCCCACCGCAACGGAATTCGGCGAAGTCGCCGGGTGGAAACCTGCCGGACCGTCGGCCAGGATTTTTGTCGATATGGCGGCGGATTCAGCGACGGTAGTCCGCGCGGGTTTGGACGGGCTGGAAAGAAAGCAGGCGATCGTCATTCCAGGCGCGATAAACAAGACGACCGCCCAGGCTCACCGCTTCTTCCCGCGCAGCTGGGTGCGCAAGGCGGCAGCATCAATCAAGCTGTAACGCTGGCGGTTCCGATTTGCCCGACGCGTTCAAGCAGTTCCGGATATCTCGGATGATCGCGGATCGGATCGAGATCGGCGTCGTGCATGAACCAGTTTTTCTGTTCGAGGCCGGCGTCCTCGGTCCAAACGAGCAGCATGTCGATCGCCCGATCGAACTCGCCGAGCTGGGCATAGGTGCAGGCCGCATTGTAGCGGGCGCCATTGTCATCCGGGTCGATGATCATGACCCGTTCCAACCATTTCACAGCCTTTTCCTTCTCGCCCAGAGTGGCGAGAGCGCAGGCACCGAGCTGTGCCGGCCGTGAACTTTCCGGGTGCAACCGGAGCTCTTCCTCAGCTCGCTTCACCCCCATGCGCAGATAATGGATCCCTTCCTCCGCGCGACCGAGACTGCGCAGAACCTGTTCGAGCAGGAAGGGCGACTGGCAGTCGTCCGACCGGATCTCGAGCGCGCGCAGATAATGCTCGGCCGCCTGCTCCAATCTGCCCTGGGTTACGCAGAAGCGGGCGTAGAAGAGTTGGCCTTCGAAATGGTTGGGATCCAGCTCAAGCGCGCGTTTGAACGCGATTTCGGCTTCTTCCTTTCGCCCGCTGGCGTTCAATGCCTCGCCCTGCGCTGCAAAAGCTTCGGCAAGTTGTGGGTCGAGTTCCAGTGCCTTGGCCGCCAGGGCCAATATTTCCTCGGGATCGATCGACACCTTGTGCCAGGTCTTGAGCCGGGAATCGCAGCTGGCCATGCCAGCATAGGCCCGCGCATAATTCGGATCGATCTCCACCGCCTTGGCAAACATCTCGCGCGCCAGACGAAGGGACGATTTGGTGAAATTGTGGGAGAATTGACGGCCCTTCAGGTAATAATTGTAGGCATCGACGCTTTCGGTCGGCGGCTGGGTTATTGCCTTCTTTTCCTTGGGCAGAAGCCGAATCCTGAGCTGCTCGACGATCGCCTGGGTGATCTCGTCCTGGATCGCAAAAATATCGGTGAGGTCGCGATCGTACCGGTCAGCCCACAGATGGCCGCCATTCGAGCCATCGATCAGCTGGGCATTCACGCGGACCTTCTGGCCCGCCTTTCGGACGCTGCCTTCGAGTAGATATTTCACACCCAGATCCGAAGCTACATTCTGTAGGTGGGGCGACATTCCCTTGTAGCCGAAGCTGGTGTTGCGCCCGACGACGAACAGCCCGGATACCTTGCTGAGGTCGGTAATGATGTCTTCCGATATCCCGTCCGAGAAATATTCCTGTTCGGGATCGCCGCTCATATTGTTGAACGGGAGCACTGCGATCGACGGCTTGTCCGCGTCGGCAACTTCGGAATCCGGAGTCTCTGCATGGGAGGAGCGCATCGGAGAATCGCCGAAGACGACATTGTAGACCCGGACGGGAAATTCGATGTTCTTGAGTTGCTGGTCCCCGATATCCTCGAACGTCAGATCGAGCCGGTTGCCGACATTGTCCCGTACCGATTGCGATACTGCCACGCCGCCGGTCTTGGCGACGCTTTCCAGCCGCGCAGCGACGTTGACCCCGTCGCCGAAGATATCGTCGTCATCGACGATGACGTCGCCCAGATTGATCCCGATCCGGAATTCGATCCGCCGTTCTTCGGGGATGTCGGCATTGCGGCCCCGCATTCCGCGCTGAACCTCGGTCGCGCATTCGACCGCGTTCACGACGCTTGGAAACTCGACCAGCATTCCGTCACCGGTCAGCTTGACGATCCGACCCTGATGTTCAGATATGGTTGGATCGATCAACTCGGCCCGGTGCGTCTTGAGGCTGGTGAGCGTGCCGACCTCATTGGCACCCATCAGCCTGCTGTAACCGACCACGTCGGCGGCCAAGATTGCTGATAAACGGCGTTCCATCGTAGCGACGGCCCCCAGTGACGCTCTGTTTACCTAACATTTACCGGAGACCAAGGCCAGCAGTCTGGCGGCTAGTTGCGAAGAAGTTGAATGATCGTTCATTGTGCATCTGCGATTTTGCACTTGCGAACGATATTGTGCGGTGCGATAAAGAATTGCCTTTTGAAGGCATCCTCTCCTGATACTATTGGCCGGGCGGCAACGTCCGGCCTTTTTTTCTTCTCGTTTCGCTACCAGATTGAACCTCTGCGCCCTGCTGCCGTTCGTTACGCGGCGCGTCGCGGGGGTCTGTCGAAAGAGAAGCGAGAGGAATTTTGATGGCGACAGTCGATACTTTGGCTAGGCGTGTCCAGGTCGCCCATCTCCCGCCGATCGACAGCGGACATGGCGTTGCCCGTCTCCCCGCAAAGCTGATGAAGGAGATGGGCCTTTCCGAGGGTGACGTCATCGAGATCGTCGGCAAGCGATCGACCGCCGCCCGGGCGCTGGGTCCTTACACCGAAGACGCAGGCCTAGACATCATCCGGCTCGACGGGCTGCAGCGGGCCAATGCCGGCGTCGGATCGGGCGATTATGTCGAAATCAACAAGGCCAAGTCCCAGCCCGCGACCAAGGTCGTCTTCGCCCCGGCCCAGAACAATGTCCGGCTGCACGGATCGTCCCAGGCGTTGAAGCGCAGCTTCGCCGGTCGACCTTTTTGCGAAGGTGATACGGTAGCGACCGCCGGGCATCAGCGCGTCAATGCCGACATGCCAGATCATATCCGCCAGCTGCTCAACGCACCGGCCTTTGCACTCCAGGAAGTGCGGCTGACGGTGAAGTCCACCACTCCAAAGGGAATCGTGCACATCGACGGCAACACGCAGGTCGAGCTGCTTCCCGAATTCACCGAGAAGAAGGAGGGCGAGCGCCGCGCCGACGTCACTTACGACGATCTCGGCGGGATGAACGACACCATCGACGCGCTTCGCGAGATGGTCGAGCTGCCGCTCCGCCACCCCGAGCTATTCCAGCGCCTGGGAGTCGACCCGCCCAAGGGGGTGCTGCTGCACGGCCCGCCGGGGACCGGCAAGACCCGCCTGGCGCGCGCGGTGGCCAATGAGAGCGATGCCCAATTCTTCCATATCGCCGGGCCCGAGATCATGGGGTCGGCCTATGGCGAGTCCGAGAAGCGGCTCCGCGAAATCTTCGAAGAAGCTGCCAAGTCTGTGCCCTCGATCATCTTCATCGACGAGCTCGATTCAATCGCCCCGAAGCGCGGACAGGTAACTGGCGAGGCGGAAAAGCGGCTGGTCGCGCAGCTTTTGACGCTGATGGACGGGCTGGAGCCCCGGCAGAACCTCGTCGTGATCGCGGCGACCAACCGGCCCGAAGCAATCGACGAGGCGCTTCGCCGGCCGGGAAGGTTCGACCGCGAGATCATCATCGGAGTACCGGACGAACGCGGCCGGCGGGAGATCCTCGGCATCCACACCCGGGGAATGCCGCTCGCCGATGGGGTCAACCTCGATGAACTGGCGCGCCGCACCTACGGGTTCGTCGGCGCCGATCTGGCCGCCCTGACTCGTGAGGCGGCGCTGGAAGCCGTCCGCCGGATCATGCCCAAGCTCAACTTCGCCGAGGAGACCATCCCGACCGAGGTGCTCGACGCCCTGTCGGTCGAACCGCATGATTTCGACAATGCGCTGAAGCGCGTCCAGCCGTCGGCGATGCGCGAAGTGATGGTGGAGGTACCGACGATCGGCTGGGACGATGTCGGCGGGCTCGACCAGGCCCGCGACAAGCTTCGCGAGGGGGTCGAGCTGCCGCTGAAGCATCCCGATGCCTTCCGCCGCCTGGGCATTCGCCCGGCCAGGGGCTTCCTGCTCTATGGCCCGCCCGGGACCGGCAAGACCTTGCTGGCCAAGGCCACGGCGCGCGAAAGCGAAGCCAATTTCATTGCCACCAAGTCGAGCGACCTGCTCAGCAAATGGTATGGCGAGAGCGAGCAGCAGATCGCGCGGCTGTTTGCCCGGGCGCGCCAGGTGGCGCCGACGGTCATCTTTTTCGACGAGCTGGACAGCCTCGTTCCGGCCCGCGGGGGCGGCATGGGGGAACCGCAAGTAACCGAGCGCGTGGTCAACACCATCCTGGCAGAGATGGACGGACTGGAAGAACTCAACAATGTGGTGGTGATCGGGGCGACCAACCGGCCGAACCTGATCGACCCCGCGCTGCTCCGCCCGGGTCGATTCGACGAGCTGATCTATGTCGGCACGCCCGACACCGCCGGGCGGCGGCGGATCCTTGCGATCCACACCAAGAACATGCCGCTGGCCAAGAATGTCGATCTTGAGCAACTGGCGAGACGGACCGAGCGCTTCACCGGCGCCGACCTAGAGGATTTGGTCCGGCGAGCAGGCCTGACCGCGCTCCGCCGCGGCCTCGACAGCGCGCAGGTGACGATGGCCGATTTCGAGGCGGCGCTGACCGAGACCCGTGCCTCGGTCACCGAGGAGATGCTGACCGATTATGCAAGGATCCAGGAGACTCTGAAATCCGACGCGGTGAAGCCCGTCGGCGGAATTGGCTTCGTCCTGCCCGGCATGCTTCGACCCAGAGGCCCGACAAAAGGCGGCTCAGGTGGCGGAGAGCCGCCCCCGTCCCCATAACAGCAGGCCGATCAGCAAGGCCGCTCCGGCAATGAATGGCCAGTGCGGATCGGCCGCATAAAGCAGCATTCCGACACCGGGAGCGAATACATAGGCTGAGCCGTTGGCGGCGGTGATGACGCCCGCAACGCCGCCCTGCTCCGACAGAGGAACGGCCAGGCTTGCGCCGGCGGTGAAGCCGGGCCGGGTGAAGCCGAACCCCAGGTTGGTCAGGCCAAAGCCGAGCACGATTCCGTAAAGGTCGCTGGCGAACATTGTAACGATCATGCCGAACGATCCGATCAGCGCTCCCCAAAGTATGAGCGATCTCGGCCCAAGGCGGAGTTTCGGGATCAGGCCCCACTGCGCCGCAAGGGTCGCGGCCGCGCCGGCCATCATCACGATCGAGATTTCCTCTTCGGACCCATGCGGTGCCAAATGCAGCCGGTCGATCACGAAGAAGCCGATGCAGGCCAGGGTCGCAGCCTGCGCGTGCCCGGCGATGACCCCAGCGGTAATCCACCCGCGGATTCGTCCGTCGGTCCAGCGGATTCGATGCGCCTTGGGATGAGTAGCGGCAATAACGCTGGCGCCGGTCGGAGTGCTGGCGAGCGAGGGATAGCTCATCGCCGCCCCGTGGCCGCTGCGCCGCCCGTGGCGCGGCTTCTTATCGTCGGGAAGGCCGAACAATATGGCAATGAACACCGCGCTTCCGATCGCAGCGAAGATGAACAACGGGCCGGACAGCCCAACCAGAGGAAGCACGAACAAGGGCGCCAGCGCCGGCCCGATGATCGTCCCCAGGCTGAAGCTGCTTGCCAGGGCCGACAGTGCGCCGACCCGCGACGATCGGCGCGTGCGGGAAGCGAGATAGGCCTGCGTCGCGCTGGGCGTGGCGGAGCCGAGCGAGCCGTACAGAGCGCGAGCGATTGCAAAGGCTCCGAACGTCAATCCACCGGCAATTGCGCCCCTAAGTCCCGCGAACAGGACGAAGCCGCACAGCAACATCGACGAGATAAATCCGCCGACTCCGAGCAGGGTAAGCGCCTTGCGGCCGTGGCGGTCGCTCTGCTTGGCCCAAAAAGGGGCCAAGGTGACCCACAATATCGCCGACCAGGTATAGGAGACGGTGACCCAGAAATCGCTGATTCCGATCTCACGGCCGATTGCCGGCATCACCGATTGCAGCGCGGTGTTCCCAGCCGCCGCCACCAGCATGGCCGCGTAGAGGAGGAGGAAATGGCGCGTGGTCAATGCGGTCCCGGCGACACGCGGCCTGTCTGGCAAAAGTTGCATTTCACCGCACTTAGGCCCGCAGAACTGCCCGGGAAAGCCACCCAATTGCCTTGCCAAGCGCTTACTGATTTGCGAACGCCGGGCCGACACCGGATTTATTGGGAGCTTGCATTGAACGCCACTCGAGCCAGCCAGCTAAACGGCAAGCGCCGCCATGGCCTCCGTGCTGGCCGTGCCCGAAAGAGCCCCCGCTGGCAGTTCCTGCGCGGCTTCCTGAAGCATCCGGTGATGGTCGGATCGGTCATCCCGTCGAGCAAGATCTTGATCGACAAGATGCTGAAGCCGGTGGAGTGGTCGTCGACCAGGCTGTTCGTCGAATATGGGCCCGGCGTCGGCACCTTCACCCGGCCGATCCTTGCCCGGCTGCGGTCCGACGCGAAGCTGATCGCGATCGATACCAATCCGGACTTCATCGACTATCTGAATGGCGAAATCGACGACGATCGGTTTATCGCCGTCCACGGTTCGGCAGCCGACGTCGAGAAGATCATCGCCGAGCATGGCTTCGACCATGCCGACTATATTCTGTCCGGCCTTCCATTTTCGACTCTTCCGCCCGGCGTCGGCCAGGAGATCGGTGCGGCGACGGGCCGGGCGATCCGCCACGGCGGCGCCTTCCTGGTCTATCAGTTCAGCCCCAAGGTCCGCGATTTCATCGCGCCGCATTTCGAGCGCATCGACCGCGGCTTCGAATGGATGAATGTCCCGCCCGCCACATTATTTTGGGCCTGGCGCGAGCGCGACTAGATCCGACCCAGGTTCAACCGCCGAGTGATGGTATAGTCGGCACTGGTCACCAGGAAGAAGCTGATCGCCTGGATGACGCGCGTCCACCAGCTCGACCGGCGCCTGTGGACCTCGGCGGTGATCGGCTGGGATTGCATCAGCTCTTGCTCGAAATAGGAGCGCAGCAGCATGGCGAACTTGGGATCGTCCACCCGGAGCATCATCTCCAGATTGAGGTAGATGCTTCTGATGTCGAAGTTCGACGATCCGATGTGGACGACATCGTCGACGATGACGAGCTTCGTGTGAAGCTTGGTCGCCTGATATTCGAAGATCTCCGCTCCACGCCGAAGCAGATTTTTGTAGGTGTAGCGGGCCGCGGCAATGGTCGCGTGATTGTCCGACTTGGCAGCAGTGATCA
>DASTVY010000298.1:0-2309 GCA_035758865.1 Sphingomicrobium sp.
CAAAAACCAGCGTCATCAGAATGTCGCCTGCAGTCGCAACGAAGGGAGAACTGATGCCCAGCAAGCTGTCCGACATCGGCATTCGGCCGGCATGGATCGCCAGGAAGACAACCGCGAGGGTCAGCATCCACATGAGATCGGCCGCCTGCACCGTTGGCGACGCCGCGTCGGCCTCGCGGCGCAAACGCGCTAAGGTTTCGTTTGGAGGGAGGCCGAGCTTGGGATCCGGATGAGCGCTCAGCCCTGCGGCGGCCGCGCCGGGGGTCTCCGCTTCGACCGGCGCCAACAGCATCCGCCACCCCGCCGCCGCGATATAGGCGCCGACGACGACGCCAATGGCCCGCTCAACGCCGATGATCCGACTGAGATGCCAAAGAAGCGCCGCGCATCCGAGATCGACCAGCCCGTTGACGACCGTTGGAACGCGGGCGGTGTCGGGATCGTGCCAGGCGGCCAGGATCTTGCCAAAACCGTCGATCACCAGAATTGCAACAAGCAGAACCAAAAGGCCGCTGAGGACCAGTGCGGAACTCAACAGCAGGAGGTTTCCGGCGAGCAGCGCGAGCAGGCACGGCAGGTACGCACTCGCCTCGGCACGCCGCGGCGAAGTGAAAGTGGCGTATGCCTCCACCACGCTCAAGACGATCAGGGGAATCCCGAGGATCGCGAGCGACCATCGGCCCGCCGCCATGGGTGCGGCCAGAGCGAACGCCCCCAGCGCCATCAACAAGGCGCCCGCGACACGCTTTCTCAAAATTCCGGCCGACTGTGGCATGGGTCGATTCCCGCTTGCGCTCAGTTCCCCTGGCGCAAAAAAGCCTTTTGGATGTTCGGCGGCTCGAGCCAAGATGCGCCAGATCAGGATGAAACGCGCCGGCGTATTCCGTCAAAGACCCGTTGGCCACGCCTGCGTTGGTGCCGAAGTTAGCGTTTCTTCGGCGGGCCCGAGCGGCTTGCCGTCACACTTGAACTGCCCCACCAAAGGGCCATCAACAGCGAGCCGAGCACCTTCATCCGGATCTGCTCTTGTCCGAGATCTTGATCGGCTCTCTGCTCCAGGTCGTGCACGGGGACCGCTGGGCCAAGGCCAGCGGAGTCTCTCAAGCACGATGCGCGCACCGCCACCTCGCCAAGCAGAGCCGGGACGACAGCGCGGATCGCAGGTTCAAATTCCGAGAGTGCTGGCGATGATGAGCGAACAGCTCGATTGGACGCCTTCGCGGTCCGAAGGTTGAGAATCAACTCAATGCTTTTGGACAGTGCCAATTTTATCCGCCAAAAATCCAAAATAAAGCCAAGCCGCACACTGCTGCAATCAATACTAAGCAGAGTACAATTGATCCCCAATTTCGCATATATCCGTAAGCTTGATGTCCCATCCGTTTTTCTAACCAATCTTGACTAAGAGGACGATGATCATCTTTCATGATTCTGTCTCCTGCAAAAGCCGACATCATTCGATCACCTATCTGGCAGCCGAAGATTGGCGCGGCATTTTCCTTTGCATTTCGACGACCGTATCGCCGCCATTGAACATCTTACCCAAAATGGCACTCGCAGTCAGGGAATGTGATTAATTTGCAGTGCGCCGAGGCAAAAAGGTGCCCGTCGCGGGCGTCGATCGCGATGACGCCGTAGAGCAAGACGGGGATCGGGCAGATCGATTGAGAGGGGAGTAGACGGACCAGAGATCGGAATACCATAGCCGCAGGTTCGCTCGCTGCCGATGGCGGAGGGGCCTTTTCGGCCGCTGTCTCGGTACACAACCAATCCTGCACGACGGAGGGCTACATGGCCTTCGCGGTCATCCGGCGGAGCAGCACGCCTGAGCTGGCCGACCCGGCGGGAACGCGCAATCGGTCAAGGTGAGCGCACCCTCGGATACGTCTCCCACATGACACAGGCGATTGCCAGCGCGGTAACAATTGCGACCATCAAGGGCAAGGCTGCGTGCTGTGCGAGCGCAAGGGATTTTGGTTCAATCCCGGCTTCAAACGATCAGGGGAATGCCGAGGATCGCAAGAGACCAGCGGCCCGCTGCATCGGCGCCGCCAGAGCGAAAGCTCCCAGCACCATCAACAGGGCGCCGGCGACACGCTTTCTTACCACTCGGGAAGATCGTGGCATGGCTCGATACCTTTATGCAATCGACGTAAAGGTCGCGGCTGACGGCAAGGCAACCGGCGGCCTCTCGATCATCTGGGAGGTCACGGATCGTCCGGCCTCACGACTCCCGCTTTCGCATTTGCAGGTGCGACGACGGCCACGGCTCCTCGCACGGCCGTTCTGCGCAGCACTTCGAAAATGAC
>DASTVY010000322.1:0-4610 GCA_035758865.1 Sphingomicrobium sp.
CGCGCAGCTCCACCAGGCTCATTGTCCGTCTCCGAACAGTGAATGTCCGGAAATGGACAGCAATCGGCCCGAAATTGCAGCCTTTCGCCTAGGAACTTCGATTTTGACCCCGCTTATCATGCCACCATTGGTGCAATAGGCGTGCCAATTCGATTTTGGACCGGCACTGTTCGTTTCCGGACAATGACGCTAGGTTTGGTGGGTGGATGTGCCGTTCGATCTTGCCGTCGTGTGCGACGATGATCCCGACATTGCGCTCGCCGCCCGGCTGGCGCTGCGCGACCTGTTCAAGGAAATCGAAACGCTCGCGTCGCCGAGCGAACTTCAAAAATTCATCAAGGCAAGGTCGCCCGACGCGATCCTGCTCGACTTGAACTTCGAACGGGCTGCGACGGACGGCAGCGAAGGTCTGGATTATTTGGGCCGGATCATGACGGCCGACCCGGAAGCGGCCGTCGTCATCATTACCGCCCACGGCGCCGTCTCGGTTGCGGTCGAGGCGATCAAGCGCGGGGCCAGCGATTTTGTCGCCAAGCCATGGAGCAACGAGCGGCTTGCCGCCACGGTGCGAAGCGCCGCTGCGCTGCGCCGCACCAAGCTGGAAGCAAGGCTGGAGCGGGGCCGCAGCTCCGAGCTTGGACATAATGGCGAAATGCCGCTGCTGGGCGAATCCGACGCCATGCAGCGCGTTCGCACCCTGATCGATCGCGCCGCGCCGACCGACGCCAATGTGCTGATCCTCGGTGAAAATGGGACCGGCAAGGAAATCGTTGCGCGCGAAATCCATCGAAAGTCCCGGCGCAGCGATCAGCCGATGCTGTCCATCGACCTCGGAGCAACGGCGGAGAGCCTGTTCGAATCCGAGCTGTTCGGTCACATGAAAGGTGCCTTCACCGGAGCAGCCGGCGATCGGATGGGAAGGCTGAAGGCCGCTGACCAGAGTACGCTGTTCCTGGACGAGATCGGCAATCTCCCGCTTCACCTCCAACCCAAATTGCTGACGGCGCTGGAGCAGCGGCAGGTCGTTCCACTCGGATCGAACCGGCCAGTTCCAATCGATGTCAGGGTCGTTGCCGCGACCAACCTCACGGCCGACAGGCTGGCCGACGAATCCCGCTTCCGGCAGGATCTCTTGTTCCGCCTGAATACGATCGAGATCCACCTGCCGCCGCTCAGGGCAAGGCGCGACGATATCCCGCTTCTGCTCGACTATTATCTCAGGCTCTATGAGCGAAAATATGACCGTCCGGAACGGCTCGTCCCGGACGATGTCATGGACCAGCTGGTCAAGCATGACTGGCCGGGCAACGTCCGGGCGCTGCGCCATGCCGCCGAGCGGGCCGTCATCATGGCTGACGGAACCGCCTATCGCCTTGACGATTTCCCGCTTCCCTCCCGACACGAGGGGGCCGCCCTGTCGCTGGTTTCGGGAAGCCTCAACCTCGACCAGCTCGAACGGCAGATGATCGAGCGTGCGCTTCGAATGCATCATTTCAACATTTCCCTCGCCGCGACCGAGCTCGGACTGAGCCGCGGGGCGCTTTACCGGCGCATGGAAAAACATGGGCTTTAGGAGGCGTTTCGAATTTGGGCTGGCGTGGCGAACGCTGGTCCTGATGCTCGCGATCTGGTTGTTCGTGGAAGCACTGTCGATCCCCGACCTCAGGGCAGCGAGGCTGGTCGCCGCCTTTGTCGCCTTCGCCGCCCTTGCCAGCCTCTGGCAATTCATCCGCCGCACCAATTTCCAGGTTGCCCGCTTTATCGAGTCCGTTCGGTTCGAGGATTACTCGCAGCGCTTTTCCGACCCCAGCGGCGGCGGGTTCGACGTATTGGGAGATGCGCTGGACCTTGCTCTGAAGTCCCTTCAGGCGCGGCATGTCCAGGCGTCAGGCGAGGCGCGCTACCTGTCGGCCATCGTCGACGATTCTCCGAGCGCGCTCCTGTCCATCGACAAGAACGGACGGATCGTCCTTCTGAACAAGGCCGCCCGGCAGCTGTTTGCACGCCAACCCCTGACCAGGCGCGAGGACTTGGCCTCACTCGGCGCTGAGCTGTCGGCCGCGGCCGACTTGCCGCCTGGAACGCGAAAGATCACGCGCCTGATGATCGACGGGATTCCGCACCGCGCGATCTTTGCCTCGGCCCAGGTGGCACGGCTCGACGGCGGAGTCACGATCCTGTCGATCCTGCCCGTGCAGAGCGAACTTGGGGCGCTTGAAGTCGCTGCCCAGGCCGATCTGGTCCGGGTCCTGACCCATGAAATCATGAACTCCCTGACCCCGGTCACGTCGCTGGCCCGAACCAGCGCAGAAATGGTGGCAACGGCCGAGCAGGAAGGCGCAGACCTTGGCGACGTGCGGGTCGCGACCGAAACCGTGGCTAGGCGGGCCGAGGGCATCTTACGGTTCGTCGAAAGCTATCGTGAGTTTGCGCAGGCACCGGAGGTCCGCCGCCGGTCTTTTCCCGCCCTTCCCTGGGCCGAGGAATTGTTGCGCCTGGCTCTGGCCAATGCCGACGATCGGCTTGCCGGTGCGACGCTCGAGGTGGTGCCAGAAACGTTGAAAATCAGTGCCGATCCCGAGCTGCTCGCCCAGGCGCTGCTGAACCTGCTGCGGAATGCGTTTCGGATCACGGCGGACGTCCCCGAACCTGTTGTGGTGCTGGCCATCCACCGCCAGGCTGGCGGCCGCTACCGGATCGAGGTGCGCGACAACGGCCCCGGAATTCCAGCCGAACGGCGCGAAGACGTCTTCCTGCCCTTCTACACGACACACAAGGGCGGCAGCGGCGTCGGCCTGAGCTTCGCCCGTCAAGTCGCGCTTGCCCATGGCGGCTCGATCAGTGCGGGTGACGCCCCGGAGGGCGGCGCCACGATCGCGCTGGTAATTTAGGGAAGCCGCCGCCCCGCCCGGGATACAGGGGGTGTTTAAGCGGGGCGGCGACCCTCGGGCTTCACAAGCCTAGGACGAGGCTTGCCCGAGCTGACAATCCGACTTTCTCTTCGCGTTCTTCAGCGCCGATTTCTCCGGCGATCCGGAAGCCAAAGCCTCCGCCGATGCCGCGAAGGCGACCGACCCAGCCGCTTTCGCGATCTTCGGGCTCGAGGACGAATTCCTCGCCGTCCGCAAAGCGAGCGGTGGTGTCGCCCAGGGATCCGCCGACGATCTGCCGGCGGCCACCCTCTAGCTCCAGGCGGAAGAAGCTGTCGTCGGGGCGGTATCCGCCCATTTCGAAGCCGGCGACCAATAAAGCGTTGACCGCGAGCTCATCGCTGGTCCGGTCGTCGACAGTCAGGTCGAGCGCCGCGCCGCCGCCCTCTTCTTCATAACTGTCTTCATTCAGCCGGTAATATTCCAACCCGGCCGTCGGGCGGATGTAGAAGGATCCGGTCCAAAGCTCCTGGCTGGCATTGGCGGCAAGGGAGAATAGCGAACCGTTCCAGCTGCCCTCGATTTGGCGATCGATGGGCTCGGCGAGATCGTCCGACCGGAAGAAGCGCTTGCCGTCAAAATCCGCGAAGGAATAGCTGGCGCGCGCCGCGACCTGCAGGCCCTCGTGCTGGAGCCGCCAGTGTGCGGCGATCGAATATTGGTTGGCATTGACCTTGTTGTCGCTGCCCTTGTCCTTGTCCTTGCCCCACAGGTAGCTGAGCGCGCCGCCGAACTTGCCGAGCTTGGTTTCATATTCGGCGCCGATGGTAGCTCCCCAGCCGCCGATCTCGTAACCGGCGGTGTCACCAATGCTCTTCGAGGAACCCCAGGCGGCCTGGGCAGCGAAATAGCTGATGTTTCCATCCTGTTTGTAGGTGGACTTGGGATCGTTCAGCATCCGGGCCAGCGTCCGGTCGCCCATCGTCACCGCCTCGAACGTGCCGCCGGCATGGTCCGGAAGCATCTGGCGAACCGTGTCGACGAAATCCTCCTGGTTGCGGATGGCGAGAAAGCTGTCGCCGATGGCGTCATCCGCACCGAGCGCTTCGTAGATGGCTCCGTAGGCAGCGCTTTCCGACTTGTTGAGCCCAAGCTCCGACGACGACTTGCGGCTGATGTCCACTGCGACCTGGTTGCCGCTGATGGTAAGGGCGCCCTTGTAAAGGAAGGGCAGAAGCTCGCTGTTGGCCGACAGATTGCTTCCGCCGGTCAGAGTGCCGGCGTCGAGCACCACGAAATGGCCTTCGGCATTTTCAACATCGGCGACATTGAGCTGCAGCTTCGACCCGGTGCCGAAGCTTGCGGTGCCGCTGACATTGAGCATGCTCGACGCGCCGGGCGTCTTGTCGAGCATCACTGCCAGGGTTCCGCCTTCGGTCACATCGAGCGATGCGATCGAAGCCGATTTAACCACGCCGAAGGTGCCCTTCTGGACGCTGACGGCGAGGCCCGAAGCGTTGGTAAGCTGGGCTTTGAAGACTGACGTTCCGCCGATGGTCAGGACGTCTGCGCCCCCGCCGAAATCCACTGTGCCAGCGAAAACCGACGTATCGCCGGTTGTGATGGTGTCATTCCCTGCGCCGAAAGTGAGACTTCCTGCCGCCGCTGCGTCGCCGGACAGGAGGAAGCGATTGTCCCCGCTCCCGAAGCTGACGTTCCCCGCCAGCTTGCCGTCCGAGA